>NZ_JANLIZ010000013.1:0-131831 GCF_024702055.1 Enterobacter sp. HG048 | reverse complement strand
GTGTTTTCATCGCACAGGGCCCGCAGCCACCCGGCGCTGTCGGGATTTTGCGTCGTTTTTACCGCCACAAAAACCAGATCGACGGGGCGCGTGATGACGGCCGGATCGGTTAATACCGGACCGGGCACCACCGTTTCCCCCTCGTCGTGGCGCAGGCGTAATTCCGCGTGCGCGGTGCGTCCGCACAATAGCGGCGTACGGCCCGCGTCATGCAACACCGCGGCAATGGTGGTCCCAATTGCGCCAGGCCCAATCAGCGCAATCACTGGATTGTCAGACATGGTTAATTCCCCTTTTCGCTAAGCCTGCTAACAGTTATACCACTCTGAAAAGTGAGCGCCACGTCGTTGTCTATACTCAACACACAACAGACAACGGAGTGCGCCATGCCTTTACCCGATTTTAAGTCCTCTGAACCTTTCACCCTCGGCATCGAACTCGAACTGCAGGTGGTTAACCCGCCGGGCTACGATCTGAGCCAGGACTCCTCCGCGCTCATCGCCGCCGTCAAAGACGACATTAAAGGCGGCGAAGTCAAACACGACATCACCGAAAGCATGCTCGAAATCGCCACCGGCGTATGCCAGAACATCGACCAGGCGGCGGCGCAGTTCTCGGTGATGCAGCAGAGCATCCTGCGCGCGGCGGCGGAGCAGCATATCCAGATCTGCGGCGGCGGGACGCACCCGTTCCAGAAGTGGCAGCGTCAGGAGGTGTGCGACGACGAGCGCTATAACGTCACGCTGGAGCGCTTTGGCTACCTGATTTTGCAGGCGACGGTATTTGGCCAACACGTGCACGTCGGCTGCCGGACCGGGGACGACGCGATTTACCTGCTGCACGGCCTGTCGCGCTTCGTGCCGCACTTTATCGCCCTGGCGGCAGCCTCGCCGTATATGCAGGGTACGGACACGAAGTTCTCCTCGTCGCGGCTCAACATTTTCTCGGGGTTCCCGGATAACGGCCAGATGCCGTGGGTCAACAGCTGGCAGGAATTCGAGGGGCTGTTCCGCCGCCTGAGTTCCACCAGCATGATCGACAGCATTAAGGATCTGCACTGGGACATCCGCCCCAGCCCGCACTTCGGTACCGTGGAGGTGCGGGTGATGGATACGCCGCTGACGCTCGGCCACGCGATTAACATCGCCGGGCTGATCCAGGCGACGTCCCACTGGCTGCTGACCGCACGGCCGTATAAGCACCAGGAAAAAGATTTTCTGCTGTACCGCTTTAACCGCTTTCAGGCGTGTCGCTACGGTCTGGAGGGGATTCTGACGGACGTGCACACCGGCGAGCACAAAACCGTGGCGGAAGACATTGCGTGGCTGCTGGAGCAGGTTGCGCCGTCGGCCGAGAAGCTCGGCGCGACGAGCGCAGTCAATGAAATTGCCCTGCTGTTAAAGCAGGGCAAGAGCGAGGCGCAGCGCATGCGGGAGTTTATCGCCGACGGCGGCTCGCTTATTTCTCTGGTTCAGAAGCACTGCGAGCTGTGGGCGACGAGTCCGTAAGCCCGTGGCCCCACTCGCGCAGGCGCTGAAACAGTACGAACAGCGCCGGGATAAAGAGGATCCCCACGACGGTCGCCACCAGCATGCCGCTGAAGACCGTGGTGCCGATGATGCGGCGGCTCTGGGCACCCGCCCCGGTCGCCAGCATCATCGGCAGGACGCCGATAATGAACGACACGGCGGTCATCATCACCGCGCGGAAGCGGCGCGAGGCCCCTTCCCTTGCCGCATCGACAATCGCCATCCCGTCCATGCGCCGCGCGCGGGCGAACTCCACGATAAGAATTGCGTTCTTGGCGGCAAGGGCTATCAATAGCACCAGACCAATCTGCACGTACACGTCGTTGGCGTAGCCCGCCATCCACAGCCAGACCAGCGCTCCGCCGATGGCGAACAGCACCGAGAGCATCACGCTCGCCGGGAGCGTCCAGCTCTCGTACTGGGCGACGAGGAACAGCCACGCCATCACCACCGCCGCCAGCACAATCCATATCGCCTGATTGCCGGTCTGCTGCTCCTGATACGATATGCCGCTCCAGGCGTAGTCGTACCCGGCAGGCAAATTCTCCGCCAGGATCTCGCCCATCGCCGCCATCGCGGTGCTGCTGCTCACCCCTTCCGCCGCCGAGCCGCTCACCGACACCGACGGGAACTGGTTGTACTGCTGCAGGAACGGCGCGCCGACGCTCGGCGTAATGGTGACCAGGTTGCTCAGGCGCACCCGCTCGCCGCTGTTGCTGCGCACGAATAGCTCGCTGATTTGCCCGGCGCGCTCGCGCCACTGCATCTCGTTCTGCATCACCACGTGGTAGACGCGGTTATTGACGCTGAAATCCCCGGCGCGCGTGCCGCCAAAGGCGGTCTGCAGGCTGCTGAAGATGCGCGACACCGGCACGTCGAGACGCGCGGCGCGCTCGCGGTCAACGGTCAGCGTCAGCTGCGGCACGTTGCTGCTCCAGGTGGTGAACACGCGGCTCAGCTGCGGGTGCTGGTTGGCTTTCGCCAGCACCTCACGCGTCACGCGCTCCAGCTCCGCCGGGCTCTGCCCCGCCTGCGCCTGGATGCGCAGGTCGAAGCCGGAGGCGTTGCCCAGCCCCGGCAGCGTCGGCGGCGCGAACGTCATGATGGTCGCTTCCGGCAGGGCCAGCAGCTGGCGCTGCAGGGTGCCCATCACCTCATCCAGCGGCGGACGCTCGCTCCAGTCCTTCAGCATGATGGAGATAAACCCGCCGTTGGAGGCGCTGGTGCCGTTGAGAATGTTAAACCCGGAGACCTGAATCACGTCCTCCACCGCCGGATTTTTAGCGATGAGTTCGCGTGCCGTGGTCATCACCGCTTCGGTGCGCTCCAGCGAGGCCGCCTCCGGCAGCTGAACGCTGGCAAAGAAGTAGCCCTGATCCTCCTGCGGCAGGAAGCCTTTAGGCATCGACGTAAAGCTGAACGCCACCACGGCCGCCGCGCCTGCGGTGGCCAGCAGCGCCAGCCACGGGCGAAGGTTGAAGATAGTCACGATGCGGGTGTAGACGCCACGCGTGGCCTCCAGCCCCCGGTTGAACCCACGGAAAATCGCCGCGGGCTGTGCCGGGCGCGGACGCAGCAGCATCGCGCACAGGGCGGGAGTCAGGGTCAGCGCCACCAGGCTTGAGAGCGTGACGGCCGTCGAGAGCGTCACCGCAAACTGACGGTACAGCTCGCCGACAATTCCCGGCAGGAGCGCCACCGGCACAAACACCGCCAGCAGCACCAGCGTCGTGGCGATGACCGGACCGGCGATCTGGCGCAGCGCCAGCGCGGTCGCCGCCGTGCGGCTCTGCCCTTCCGCCATCAGCGTTTCGACGCTCTCCACCACCACGATGGCGTCATCCACCACCATGGTCAGCGCCAGAATAATGGCGAACAGGCTGAGCGTGTTGGCGGAGTAGCCCAGCGTGTAGAGCACCGCGAAGGTGCCCACCAGGGATACCGGAATGGCGAGCGCGACAATCAGCGTCGCGCGCCAGCTTTGCAGGAACAGGGACACCACGACCACCACCGCCAGCATCGTCAGCGCCAGCGAGACGCCGATCTCCTTAATGGTGGCGGCCACAAAGGAGGTGGTGTCGAATTTCACCTCGTAGACCAGGTCGTCCGGGAAGCGCGTCGAGAGGCGATCCAGCTCCGCGCGCACCGCGTCGGCCACGCGCAGGGCGTTGGCGGACGGCGTCGGGTAGATGCCGAGATAGGCGGAGTCGTGCCCGTTCAGCTGCGCGCCGGAGCTGTAGCTGCGCGAGCCGAGCTCGATGGTGGCGACGTCCTTCAGGCGCACCAGCTGGCCCATCTCGCCCGCGCGGATGATGATGTCGGCAAAGTCTTCAGCCTGGCTTAAGCGCCCCAGGCCGTTGATGGTCAGGGTCTGCTGCTGGCCGTTAAACACCGGCGGCGTGCCGACCTGGCCTGCCGCCCCCTGCACGTTCTGCTCGCGCAGCGCCTGCGCCACGTCGTCGGTGGTGACGTTCAGGGCGTTCATGCGGTCCGGACGCAGCCAGATGCGCATGCTGTAGTCGCGCGCGCCAAACATCTGAACCTGCCCGACGCCCGGCAGGCGGGACAGCGCCTCGCGCACCTGGGTGCTGGCGTAGTTGCTGACGAACAGCGGCGTGTGGGTGTTGTCCGGTGAGTAAAGACTTACCCCCATCATCAGGTTGGTGGCACGCTTGCGCACCTGCACGCCGTTTTGCTGCGCCTCGGTCGGCAGCTGCGCCACGGCCTGCGCCACGCGGTTCTGCACGTCGATGGCGGCGAGGTCCGGATCGGTGCCCGCCGCGAAGGTGATGTTCAGGCTGTACGAGCCTTCATCCGAGCTGGTGGACTCCATGTAGAGCATGTGATCCACGCCGTTCAGCTGGGTCTCCAGCGGCGTGGCGATGGCCTCCGCCACGTCGGCCGAACTGGCGCCCGGCCAGCTGGCAGAAACATTCACCACCGGCGGCGTAATCTGCGGATACTGCTCCACCGGGATAATCCTCAGCGCGATGGCCCCCAGCAGGGTAATGACCAGCGCAATCACCATCGCGAAGCGCGGGCGTTTGATGAAAAACGTCAGCATGATGGCTCCTTAATTCAGTATCTGGACGGCAGCGCCCGGCTGCACGCGCTGCGCGCCGTCAGTGATTGCTCGCTCACCGTTCTTCACCCCGGAGGTAATCCGGAACTGCTGTCCGATCTGTCCGTCGATCTTGAGCGGGCGCATTTCTGCCTTGCCGTCGGCGTTAACCACCCAGGCAAAGAACCCGTCGCCGTTCTGCTGGACCGCGGCGACAGGCAGAGTTAGCGCGGGCTGCTCGCTGGCTGGGCGCAGAATGACATTCACGTTGCCCCCGGGCAGCAGTTGGTGACGCGGGTTGGTAAACTCGGCGCGCAGCATCACGCTGGCGGTGCGCGGATCGATACGGTTGTCCACCGAGGTAAGCTCTCCGCTGACGCGCTGGCCGTTGCTGTCAATTAACGCCTGCCAGGCCTGCTTCATGGCGTTGATATCCGCATGCTGTCCGGCTTTGGTGGCAAACGCACCCTCTTCCAGCGCAAAGGCGATGCGGATGGGGTCAAGCTGTACGACCTCCACCAGCACGCCGCTGGCAGGGTTGACCAGGCTGCCGACGTGGAACCGGCTGTGTCCTACGCGACCGTCAATCGGCGAGGTGATGCGGGTGTAGTTCAGGGTGACATTACGGGTTTCGAGCCGGGCTTTGGCCTGCTCCAGCGCGGCGCTCGCCACGTCCCTTTGCATGCGGGCGTTGTCCACGTCGTGACGGCTGATGGCGTTGCTGCTGCCCAGGCTTTCAAAGCGGGAAAGCTGCTGCTGTGCCTGGCGCAGCGTGGCTTCGGCGCTTCTCACTTCGGCCTGCGCCAGCCGCAGGGCGGCGCGCGGCTCGGCGTCGTCGAGCTCAAACAGCACGTCGCCTTTCTTCACGTACTGCCCGTCGCGAAAGTTGATTTTGGTGATGACGCCTTCCGTACGCGCGCGCAGCTCAACGGTGTGGATAGCTTCGATGCGGCCCGGGATCTGGCGCTCGGAGGCGTGGGCGGTCTGCTCCACGGTGGCGACGCGAACGGGAATGGCGGCAGCGAATACGGGTTGCAGGGTACAGGCGAGAAGTGCGAACAGGAGTGGGAGCTTCATAGGAGTACCTCAGGGTTGTTGCCCTCACCCCGGCCCTCTCCCACAGGGAGAGGGAGGTCAGAGTCCCCTCTTCCCGTGGGAGAGGGTTAGGGTGAGGGCAAAAGGTTATGCAGTCTTACGGAACCTGCGGGTCAGTCGCTTCTCGATTTCGACGACGAAGAACATCACGCCCGCCACCGCCAGAGTCACAAACCAGTAGCGCAGCGGCAGCGCTTCGGTGCCGAACAGCATCTGCATAAACGGCAGGTAGATAATCGCCGCCTGGAGCAGGAACAGCACGCCCGTCACCAGCCAGATCCCTTTGTTCGCCAGCAGGCCGCGGTTCAGGGAGAACCCTTCGGTGTTGCGGCAGTTAATCATGTACACCCACTGGGCGCAGACCAGCATCTGCAGCAGCACGGTGCGGATGAACTCCGCGCTGTGGCCGCGCGGGGCCAGCCAGGCTTCCAGCGCAAAGGCGGCGATGGCAATCATGGTGCCGACGAAGGCCACGCGCCACACGGCGTAGGCGTCCATCACGTGCTGCCCGGTCTGACGCGGCGGACGGCGCATGATATTGCGCTCGGCGGCTTCGAAGGCCAGGCCGAAGGAGAGCGTGGCGGAGGTGGCCATGTTCATCCACAGGATCAGCACCGGCGTCAGCGGAATGATGTTCCCCGCCAGCAGCGCAATCACAATCAGCAGCCCCTGCGCGAGGTTGGTCGGCATGATGAACAGGATGGTCTTCTTCAGGTTGTCGTAAACGCGACGCCCCTCTTTCACCGCGCTGGCAATGGTGGCGAAGTTATCGTCCGTCAGGACCATGTCCGCCGCCTCTTTGGTCACTTCCGTGCCCTTGATGCCCATCGCGATGCCGACGTCAGCCTGACGCAGCGCCGGGGCATCGTTCACGCCGTCACCGGTCATGCCGACGATTTCGCCTTTGTCCTGCAGCGCTTTCACCAGGCGCAGCTTATGCTCCGGGCTGGTACGGGCGAAGATGTCATACTTCACCGCCGCTTCCGCCAGCGCGGCGTCGTCCATCTTCTCCAGCTCGTAGCCGGTGACCGCCTGCTCGCTGTTGGTGATCCCCAGCATCTGACCGATGCTCATCGCCGTCTGCGGGTGATCCCCGGTGATCATCTTCACGCGGATCCCCGCCTGCTGGCAGGCGTTAATCGCGTCAATGGCTTCCGGACGCGGCGGATCCATCATCCCGGCGATACCGAGGAAGATCAGGCCGTGGCTCAGGTCGTCGTGCGTCAGTTCCTGCTCACCGTTCGCCGGTTTAAACGCCGCGGCGACCATGCGCAGCCCCTGACGCGCATAGCGCTCCATCTCGCTTTCCCAGTACGCGCGGTTGAAGGCTTCCGCACCGTTGCGGGTCTGCTGCTCGGCGCACAGAGCGAAGAGGACGTCCGGCGCGCCGGTGATCAGGATCTGCTCCTCACCGCCAATCTGGTAGTGGGTGCTCATGTACTTGTACTGCGAGTCGAACGGGATCTTGTTAACCAGCGTGGTCATGACCGGCTCAAGGCTGGCCTTCGCCGCCAGCACCTTCAGTGCGCCCTCGGTCGGGCCACCGGTGATGCCCCACAGGCCGTGCTCGTCCTGAATCAGCTGGCTGTCGTTACACAGGTCGATGGTGCGCAGGTACTGCTCCAGCACGGTGCCCGGCTGTATGTGGACCGGCTCGTCGCTGCCTTCCAGGTAGAGGTTGCCCACCGGCTCGTAGCTGTTGCCGTCCACGCGGTAGCAGGCGTCGGCGGTGATGATGGCTTTAACCGTCATCTCGTTCATGGTCAGGGTGCCGGTTTTATCCGAGCAGACCACGGTCATCGCGCCCAGGGTTTCAACCGTAGGCAGCTTGCGAATAATCGCCCGCTTGCGCGCCATCGCCTGCACGCCCAGGGAGAGTATGATGGAGATAATCGCCGGCAGACCTTCCGGTACGGACGCCACCGCCAGGCTAATCAGGGAGAGCAGCAGCTCGCCCATCGGGATCTCGCGGAACGCCAGGCTGAAGACAAACAGCGCGGCCATCATCGCCAGAATAATGGCGAAGATCGCTTTACCCAGCTTGTCCATCTGCACCAGCAGCGGCGTGCGGTGCTTTTCGATGCCCGCCATCATCTGGTTAATATGGCCGAGTTCCGTATCCTGACCGGTGGCAGTGACCACGCCGACGCCGCCGCCCGCGCTTACGGTCGTCCCGGAGAAGGCCATATTGGTGCGGTCGCCCAGCGGCAGTTCACCGCTCAGCGGATTAACGTGTTTATCCACCACGGTGGATTCACCGGTCAGAATTGCCTCTTCCACGCGTAGATTATGCGCTTCAATTAAACGCATATCCGCCGGAATACGATCTCCCGCGCGTAAAACAATAATATCGCCCGGGACTATTTCAGTTGTGGGTATCGTTTCGTGGTTGCCGTTACGAATAACGCGCGCCTCGCTGGAGAGCATATTGCGAATACTCTTCAGGGATTTTTCCGCGTTGCTTTCCTGAATATGGCCAATTAAAGCATTGATTACCGCCACGCCCAGAATAACCAGCGTATCAACCCAGTGGCCCATGATTGCCGTTAATACGGCGGCGGCCAGCAGGACATAAATCAGGACATCATTAAAATGGGCCAAAAAACGCAGCCAGGCAGGCTTGCCTTTTTTCTCCGGCAGCGCATTGGGGCCATGTTTTTGCAGACGCGCCTGCGCCTCTGCACGGTCCAGACCACTGGCCTGGCTCTTCATGTGAGCAAGCACCTGCTCTGTGGTCTGCTGATATGCCAGCCCGCCGGAAGGCGGCACGTTTGGAGATAATTTTTTCTCGGTCATCGTATTTTTCCTTCAATATCCGGTGAAAAGAAGCCTGAATTCCTTTCGGGCATAAATAAATTCATTTTAAAGTCTTGCGGGTAAAATTGATCTACCGCAATATAATGACTTCTCGGTTATTCAAAACTGCTTAAAACTATTTTGATGAGCCAATTTTTACAAAATATTTCTAAACCAAATCTAAACGAGGAGGATCCATGTTTGGTATTTATCGCGGGCGTCGCCTGGCGTTATACATTATCGTAGCCATTGTTATTGCTACGTTAATTGGTTATAGCACCTATACATTTGTAAAATTATTTTCGTAACGCAGACATTTATTGACACAACACGATATTAATTTAATTGCCTGCAGAATATTATTTTATTTCTACGATTAATGCGCAGATAACGGCGTTTATTTTTCTGAAATCGGATGGGCGGGTTTATATTGCTTTACGTTCCGGGATGCCGGACAATGACATTTTTAACTGACGATTAACATTACGATGAAACACCCGTTAGAATCGCTGCTTACGGCAGGCGGCATTTTATTGCTGGCCCTGCTCTCCTGCCTGCTGTTACCCGCGCCGTCGCTGGGCCTGGTGCTGGCGCAGAAGCTGGTTCAGACCTTTCACATGGTCGATCTTAACCAGCTCTATACCATTCTGTTCTGCGTGTGGTTTTTACTGCTGGGTGCCATCGAATTCTTCGTGCTGCGTTTCGTCTGGCGACGCTGGTTTTCACTGGCGTCGTAAGCCCATAAAAAAAGCCGGGTGGCGGCTTCGCCTGACCCGGCTTGTTTTGGTTTACGTTCAATGCGTCCGACTGTGGTTCTCCTTGCGGTACGCGCCAGGCGGCTGGTTGAACGTACGCGTGAAGATACGGGTAAACGTCTGCTGCGAGTCAAACCCGTAACGCAGGCAGATGTCGTACACCCGGGCGTCGGATTCACGCAGATCGCGCGCCGCCAGCAGCAGCTTGCGTTCACGGATATAGCGCCCCAGGCTCTCCCCTTTGTACTGCATAAACAGCCGCTGCAGGTGCCATTTCGAGTAACCCGCGTGGCGGGCAATCTCTTCTATACGTAATGGCTGGTGCAGATTGTCGTCGATCCATTCGACGATAGTGTCGATGACTTGAGCGGAAATAGTCATACTGCTGTCCCCCTCTGCTTCTCGCTTAAACATTATTCCCACCACTCGCGAAATGCCTGAGTGGTATCACTCACCCGCACGGGCTCACCCAGTTTCGGCGTCAGCAGCCGATAATTTTTGTCCTTGCTGGCGCGCGCCAGCTGGATCAGCGGATCGTTCCAGGCGTGTTTCGCCAGCACAAAGCGTCCGTTGTGCCCCGGCACCACGGCTTTCGCGTTGAGATCCGCCGAGGCCTGCGCCGTTTCCTCCGGCAGCATGTGAATGTACTTCCAGTCCTGGTCGTACTGGCCGTTTTCCATGATGGCTAAATCCACCTCGCCAAACTGTTCGCCGATGGCCTTAAAGTGCGGGCCGTAACCGGAATCCCCGCTGTAATACACCTTCTGCTCCGGCGTGACGAACATAAAGCTGCCCCACAAGGTGCGATCGCGCTTGATGCCGCGTCCGGAGAAGTGGCGCGCCGGCAGAACGTGCACCGTCAGTTCATCGCTGATGCGCACCGACTGGTTCCAGTCGCGCTCGTCAATAATCTCAGGCTTCATCCCCCAGTAGCGCAGGTGGGATCCCACGCCCAGCGGGGTCACCACGTGCTTTACCTTCGGCAGTAGCGCTCTGATGGTGGCGTAATCCAGATGATCGTAGTGATCGTGCGAGATAATCAGCAGGTCGATGTCCGGCATGCTTTCAGCGCGCCACGGGTACTCCCCGGCAAAGGCTTTATTGAGGAACGAGAACGGCGCGGCGTAGTTGCCGAGCACCGGGTCGATCAGGATGCGTTTGCCCGCGAGCTGCAGGTACCACGAGGAGTGGCCTAGCCACACCAGGGTGTCCTGCTCCAGCGGCAGGCTCGCAAGATCGGTTTTCACCAGCGGCAGCGGCTGGGCCGGTCGCGCGTTTTCGGTTTTTTTGGTCAGAAAATCCCACGTCGCGACCAGCATATTTTTGTCGCCGTTAAAGCCCGGCGTCGGCAGCGTATTGTGGAATTTCCCGTCGCGATACTGGGGAGAGGCCTCCACTTCAGTTAGCTGCTCACCCTGCGGTGGCTGGCCGAATCCGGCATTCAGAACAAACGGTAAACTCGCAGCTGAAGCTATGATCATGATTAACACCACGCAGATGAAGAGAGGTTTTTTCATATCCAGACCCGAAAACGCGCCCCATCCGATAGTTTGCGCGGGGTAAACTTGATTATGAGTGAGTAAGCACTCATTATAGATATGATGATAAAGTCGTCAAGACGTTTTCGATCTTTGACATTCCGCGTTGCAGCGTGTCAAAGCACGTGTTTCAATCAGGGTTTTTATAATTGACAGGGGGAAAAATTTAGTGGCACGTCCGAAGAGTGAAGATAAAAAACAGGCCTTACTGGAAGCCGCAACGGTGGCGTTTGCACAGTCAGGTATTGCCGCCTCAACGGCGTTAATTGCCCGCAAGGCGGGTGTCGCCGAAGGCACCCTGTTCCGCTACTTTGCTACCAAAGACGATCTGCTGAATGCCCTTTATCTCCATCTGAAGCAGGATCTCTGCCAGACCATGCTGGCAAACCTCGATCGCACCATTACGCTGCCAAAAGAACATACCCGCAATATCTGGAACAGCTATGTGGACTGGGGGATTCGTAACCCCGTTGCTCATGCGGCGATCCGCCAGATCGGCGTCAGTGAAAAGCTGAGCGCCGAAACGGAACAGGCGGTGAAAGAGATGTTCCCGGAACTCCATGAGCTGTGCCGCCGCTCGGTGCGTCAGGTGTTTATGTCAGATGAATTTAAAACGTTTGGCGATGCGCTTTTCTTATCGCTGGCCGAATCTACGATGGAATTTGCCACTCGCGACCCTTCCCGCGCCGTTGACTTTAAAGCGCTCGGCTTCGAGGTGATGTGGCGCGGGCTTGCCCAGGAAGAGAACGATGGACAGTAAAGCATTGCAGGAGCATGCAAAACGCGTGGCGCTGGAGCTGCCGTTCACCGAACACTGCTGGCCGTTCGGCCCCGAGTACGACGTGTTTAAGGTGGGCGGGAAAATTTTTATGCTGATGGCCACCGTACGCGGACGACCGCACGTCAGCCTGAAGTCAGACCCAGAAAAATCCCTGTTAAATCAGCAAATTTATCGCGGCGTTGAGCCGGGCTATCACCTTAATAAAAAACACTGGATTTCGCTTTACGGCACTGACGACATCACGCCTGAACTGGTCGCCGACCTGATCGCGGATTCGTGGAATCTGGTGGTCGATAAGCTGCCGAAAAAAGACCAGAAGTGGATCCGGCCGGTCTGATTGTTCGTCTGAGACGAACAGATTAAGCGCTCGAATTGCACTTATCTTTTTCCGCGTCCCGCTGTAATCTGCATTACTTTCGCGCCCGAGAGCGGGCGAATTTCATCACCAGGAGTTGTTATGGATATCATTTCTGTCGCCCTGAAACGTCACTCTACCAAGGCGTTCGACGCAAGCAAAAAACTGACCGCGGAAGAAGCGGAAAAAATCAAAACCCTGCTGCAGTACAGCCCGTCCAGCACCAACTCCCAGCCGTGGCACTTCATTGTGGCCAGCACCGAGGAAGGTAAAGCGCGCGTGGCGAAATCTGCCGCGGGTACCTACGTGTTCAACGAACGCAAAATGCTGGATGCTTCTCACGTGGTGGTGTTCTGCGCGAAAACCGCGATGGATGACGCCTGGCTGGAACGCGTTGTCGATCAGGAAGAGGCCGACGGTCGCTTCAACACGCCGGAAGCCAAAGCCGCAAACCACAAGGGCCGCACCTATTTCGCCGATATGCACCGCGTGGATCTGAAAGATGACGACCAGTGGATGGCGAAGCAGGTTTACCTGAACGTCGGTAACTTCCTGCTGGGCGTAGGCGCGATGGGTCTGGACGCGGTACCGATTGAAGGTTTCGACGCCGCCATTCTCGACGAAGAATTTGGCCTGAAAGAGAAAGGCTTTACCAGCCTGGTGGTGGTACCGGTTGGGCACCACAGCGTGGAAGATTTCAACGCCACGCTGCCGAAGTCTCGCCTGCCGCTGAGCACGATTGTAACCGAGTGCTGAACAAAACGGGCCGCGCAATGCGGCCCGTTACGCTTTACTGATGACTAACCTGCGATGTGGATGGACATCGCGATCGTATCTCCAGGCAAACGCAATCCAGCGCTCTTCCAGCTCGGCGTATGAACTCACCGGTGTTAAGTGCCACTCTTCGCCTACCGTACCGTTCGCCACGCTTATCTGATAATTCATACTGAACGCCCAGTCGATCATACGTAACCAAAACCGCTGCCCGTCTCCGGTTTGCTCGCTGTCAGAAACCACAATGTCGTATTCGCTTAGCACCCACTGGAAGAAGGATTGTGGTAAACCACTGATGACACGCTGATGAACCGCGCGTGGCGTACGCCAGACCATAACCTGTGTCGCAGCCCCGTGGGGAAAAGTAATTTCTTTATGAAACGTCAACTTAACGGCATACGCCGTATAAGGTTTTCCGTCGTCGGTAGTCACGAGACGATATTCATCGCCGTAACGCGATTTTAACAGGCGATATCCCACAGGCAGCATAAATCCGGGCAGGTGAAAATCCACCGTGCCTCGCGCAAGAAACGCTTCAGTATGTTCGACGTTTCGTGAGATAAGGCCTAATTTTTGGCTGAAATCTGCGGGATCAATCATCAGTGGCGACATGGTGGTTTCTCATGGCGTGAGTATAGACGACTTAACACCCCATCGAAATGATGTCGATTCATTCGAGGGGTTTACGTTAAACCCCAACTTACACCTGTTTCATCCATTCAGCAGACTCGGCTCTTACTCTCTGAAAGCCCCTCGCAAAATACTTATTTCCCCTGCTCCGCCAGCCACGCCATCGCCCTCTCTCCGGCTTCATCCACCGGCAGATACACCAGCAGCCGCGAGCCGTTTCGCGGCGCAGAGTACCAGTACATCTGCTGCAGCGTAAAATCTCCCAGTTCGGGATGGGTAAACAGCTTGAGCTGGTTCTCCACGCCGCGCACGTCGTTGCGCTGGTGCCACAGGGTTTTGAACTCTTCAGACACCGCAAAAAAACGCGCCAGCTTCGCTTCCCAGAGCGGGTCTCCCCGGTGTTCGGCCATCGCCGCGCGGAAGTACGAGACGAAAATCGGCAGCACATCGTCGCGTCTGCCGAGACGCGCTCGCCACGCCGGATGGGTGAGGAATAGGTAAATACAGTTGCGGTCTTCCGGGGGAATTTCATTGAAGTCGACGCCCATCAGGTGCCCGAAGCTGTCGTTCCACGCCACGATATCGAAGTTGGGCTTCTGAATGCTGGCGGGTTTTGGCATTAGCGTATCCAGCAGGCGACGCGTGCCCTCGCTGATGCCCTCGCAGCAGACCGCCTGCGGCGCTTCGCCCGGCGGTAAACCCGCTAACAGAAACAGGTGTCGGGCCTCGGTAGGGGTGCACTGCAGCGCTTTTGCCACAGCGGCCATCACCGTGCTGGACGGATTAACGTCCCTGCCCTGCTCAAGCCAGGTGTACCAGGTCACGCCCACGTCCGCGAGCATCGCCACCTCTTCCCGGCGCAGACCCGGCGTGCGGCGACGACCGCTGCGCGGCAGGCCGAGACGCTGCGGATCGAGGCTTTCTCGTCGTGCGCGTAGAAATGCCCCCAGCTGTTTTCGGGTGTCATCCTGAAGAGAGACGACGGGTTCAGACATCAAGGCCATAAATCCCCCTGCATGGTAGTACCAGTACCAGTATAAGCAAGAACTGGTACCCGTTTATTAGATGGTTGATGCTACGACCATCTGTTGAATGACGCAATGGAGTTACCATGAATACGTCAGTTGTTTCACCGGGCCGCGCTGGCCTGATATTGCTGCTAACCGGCCAGATGCTGCCGATGATTGATACCTCAATCACCAACGTGGCGCTGGACGCCATCACCCATTCGCTGCACGCGACCGCCACCGAACTGGAGCTCATCGTCGCGCTTTATGGCGTGGCCTTTGCCGTCTGCCTCGCGCTCGGCAGCAAGCTCGGGGATAACCTTGGCCGTCGGCGTCTGTTCATGTGGGGTGTGGCGAGCTTTGGCCTGGCCTCGCTGCTGTGCGGGATGGCGGGGAACATTGAACAGCTGCTGGCCGCGCGCATCGTTCAGGGGGCGGGAGCCGCACTGATCGTGCCGCAAATTCTTGCCACCCTGCACGTGACGCTGAAAGGTACGGCGCACGCTAAGGCCATCAGCCTGTTTGGCGGCATCGGTGGGATTGCGTTTATCGTCGGGCAAATGGGCGGCGGCTGGCTGGTGTCGGCGGATATCGCCGGGCTGGGCTGGCGTAACGCCTTCTTCATCAACGTGCCGATCTGTCTGGTGGTGCTGGCGCTGAGCCGCCGTTTCGTACCCGAAACGCGTCGCGAGACGCCGTCACGCATCGACTGGACCGGAACCCTGCTGCTGGCGATCATTCTTTGCTGCCTGCTGTTCCCGATGGCGCTCGGCCCCCAGTGGCACTGGTCGTGGCCGCTGAAGGTTATGCTTCTCGCCATTATTCCTTTGGGCTGGCTGACGGCGCTGAATGCGCGCAAAAAGGAGCGTGAGAATGCCCACCCGCTGATCCCGCCGCGCCTGCTGCAGCTTCGCAGCGTTCGCTTTGGCATTCTGATCGCGATGCTCTTTTTCAGCGTCTGGTCCGGGTTTATGTTCTGTATGGCGCTGACCATGCAAACCGGTCTGGGGATGGCGCCGTGGCAGTCCGGAAACAGTTTTATCGCCCTTGGGGTGACGTATTTTATCTCTGCGTGGTTCGCACCGCGTCTGATTGCTCGCTACAGCACCAGTACCATTCTGCTGACGGGTCTGACGATCCAGATTGCCGGCCTGCTGGCGCTGATCGCCACGTTCCGCGTCTGGGGAACGGAGAATACCGCCCTGACGCTGGCGCCCGCGACCGGGCTGGTCGGCTACGGGCAGGCGCTGATTGTGAACAGCTTCTACCGCATCGGGATGCGCGATATTCAGCCTGACGACGCGGGGGCCGCGAGCGCCATTCTCAGCACGCTGCAGCAGGCCGCGCTGGGGCTTGGCCCGGCCATTTTCGGCGCGATTTTGCTGCACGCGCTGCAGAACCATCACGGGGATTACACCCAGGCGGTGAACGTCTTCCTGATGGTGGAAACGGCGATGATGGTGGTGCTTGCCCTGGCAACGCTGCGCATCCGCCATAGACTGTGCCTGCCGGTGGTGAAGGTCTGCCAGGCCACCAAATAAGCCCGTGAATTTGCATAATAGATCCGCAGCCGCCATTATGGGGCTGCATCAATACAGGAGACGTTATGCAGGAATTAATTGCTCAGGTTGAAGAGTTAGGCATTGAAATTAATCAGACCACCTCTTTAGTGATTATCTTTGGTATTATTTTTCTTACCGCCATCATCGTTCATTTTATTCTGCACAAAGGGGTGCTTCGCGCTTTCGAAAAACGCGCGCAGGCCAGCAGCCATTTATGGCTGCAGATCATTACCCAGAATAAATTATTTCACCGTCTGGCCTTCACCCTTCAGGGGATAATCGTCAACGTCCAGGCGGTACTGTGGCTGCAAAAGGGCAGCGAAGCGGCGGAAATTCTCACGACATGCGCAAAGTTGTGGGTCATGGTGTATGCCCTGCTCTCCTTCTTCTCGCTGCTGGACGTGATTTTTAATCTGTCGCAGAAAATGGCCACCGCATCACAGCTGCCGCTGAAGGGGATCTTCCAGGGCATCAAGCTGGTGAGTGCCATCCTGGTGGGGATATTGATTATCTCCCTGCTCATCGGCCAGTCTCCGGCGATTCTGATAAGCGGTCTGGGCGCTATGGCTGCCGTCCTGATGCTGGTGTTTAAAGACCCGATACTCGGACTTGTGGCGGGTATTCAGCTTTCCGCCAACGACATGCTCAAGCTCGGCGACTGGCTGGAGATGCCGAAATACGGTGCCAACGGCACGGTGACGGACATCGGTCTGACCACTGTTAAGGTGCGCAATTTCGATAATACAATTACGACCATTCCGACGTGGGCGCTGGTCTCCGACGCCTTTATCAACTGGAGCGGCATGTCGGCCTCCGGCGGGCGACGCATTAAGCGCAGCCTGAACATTGATACCACCAGCATTCATTTTCTCGACGAGCAGGAACAGCAGAAACTTATTCAGGCGAAGCTGCTGAAGCCCTATCTGGCCGCGCGACATGAGGAAATTAATCTGTGGAATCAGCAGAACGGTGAAGGGGAATCGGTATTAAACCTGCGCAAGATGACCAATATTGGTACCTTCCGCGCCTACCTGAACGAATATCTGCGCAACCACCCGCGCATTCGCAAAGATATGACGCTGATGGTGCGCCAGCTAGCGCCTGACGCGAATGGTTTGCCGATTGAAATATATGCCTTCACCAACACGGTGATCTGGGCAGAATATGAGGAGATTCAGGCCGACATCTTCGACCATATTTTCGCGGTGGTGGAAGAATTTGGGCTGCGTATTCACCAGTCTCCGACAGGGAACGATATTCGCTCCCTGGCGGGCGTTATCGCCAGATAATCAGCTTGCGCCGCCGGGCGTGAAGGCAGATGCAGTCTGGTGCCCTCACTCCGGCTCTCTCCCACAGGGAGATGGAGAAAAACGCGCTACTTTTTGCGGGAAAGCTTAAACGCCACAAACAGGAAGATAACCCACACCGGCAGCAGCATCGCCGAAAGACGCATCTCATCCATGGTGCACATCAGCACCAGAATCAGCCCCAGGAAAGCGATACAGATGTAGTTCCCCGCCGGGTAAAGCAGCGCTTTGAACTGCGTCTCGCGTCCCTTGCGGCGCATCGCGGCGCGAAAGCGCAGGTGCGCCAGGCAAATCATAATCCAGTTCAGCAGCAGCGTGGCAACAACCAGCGCCATCAGCAGGCCAAAGGCCTCTTTCGGCAGGAGATAGTTGATCAGCACCACCAGCGACGTAATGGCACCAGAAAGTAATAATGAGTTCACCGGCACGCCGCGACGGCTGACGCGGGTTAAGAAGCGCGGTGCGTTGCCCTGAACGGAGAGGCCAAACAGCATACGGCTGTTGGAGTAAACGCCGCTGTTATAGACAGACAGCGACGCCACCAGAATGACGAAGTTCAGCGCCGAGGCCACCACGTTGCTGTTCAGATCGTGGAAAATCATCACGAACGGGCTGCTGTCGGACTTCACTTCCACCCACGGATAGAGCGCCAGCAGCACCACCAGCGAGCCGATGTAGAACAGCAGGATCCGGTACACCACCTGGTTGACCGCTTTTGGAATGCTTTTATGCGGGTCGCGCGCTTCCGCGGCGGTAATGCCAATCAGCTCTAATCCACCGAAGGAGAACATGATCACTGCCAGGGAGAGAATCAGCCCTTTCCAGCCGGTGGCGAGGAAGCCGCCGTGCTGCCACAGGTTGTCGATCGTGGCGCGCTCGCCGCCGTGGCCGGAGAACAGCAGCCACAGGCCAAAGCCGATCATCCCGATAATCGCCAGCACCTTGATCAGCGCAAACCAAAACTCGGTTTCGCCATACAGGCGCACGTTGACGAGGTTAACGGCATTAATAATGATGAAGAAGGCGGCCGCCCAGATCCACGTCGGGACATCCGGCAGCCAGTACTGCATGTAAATGCCTGCGGCGGTCAGCTCCGCCATCCCCACCAGCACGAACATCACCCAGTAGTTCCAGCCGGACAGGAAGCCTGCAAACGGGCCCCAGTATTTATAAGCAAAGTGCGCGAAGGAGCCTGAAACCGGCTCTTCAACAACCATCTCGCCAAGCTGGCGCATGATCAGGAAGGCGATAATCCCGGCGATACCGTAACCCAGCAGCACCGCCGGGCCAGCCATCTGAATAGCGGGGCCGATGCCGAGAAACAGCCCGGTACCGATCGCGCCGCCAAGGGCAATTAACTGAATATGTCGATTTTGCAAACCACGTTGCAGCGTCGGATTCTGATCCGACGAGGCTTCAGCGCTACCATGGCCTGAAGCGGATGACGCGTCTTTCACGTCCTACCCCTGTCTCTTTTTTAGAAGGGGCACGTTTTAACACTTCATGCTGGAGGTAGCAAGGGATTGGGGCATCCCTGCCCCGGATAACGAGATGGAACGCTTAGAATTCGTAGCCAACCGAGACCTTAAAGGTGCGCGGTTCGCCCTGCGTGATATAGGTACCGGAATCGTCCACGCTGGCCCAGTAGTTTTCATTGGTCACGTTGTCGATGCCCGCACGAACCGTCATCTGGTTTTCATTGTGGTTCACCGCGAAGCGATAGCGCATCCCCAGATCCAGCGTCGTATAGCTGTCGAGCTTTTTGGTGTTCGCCAGGTTAGCGTACTGCGTGCCGGAGTGGTTCACGCGGGCGGTGGCGGTGAGGCCGTCAATCGGCTTGATGTCATACTCTGCGCCCAGCACGGCATAGAAGTTCGGCACGCCAATGGCATCATTACCCTGATTCACGCCATTTTTGGTTTTGGTCAGCTCGGCCTGCAGCCAGGTGGCGCTGGCGTTCAGACGCATCCCCAGCACTGGCTCGCCGAAGACGTTCAGCTCCACGCCACGGTTTCGCTGCTCGGCGTCCAGGCCATAGTGGCCGCTGTCGTCGAGGATCGCCGACGGCATCTTAATTTCAAACAGCGCAAGCGATCCGCCCACGCGGCCGAAGTCTGCCTTCACGCCCACTTCGTTCTGCTTAGAGTGAACGATACCGGTACTCTGGCCGTAGTTTGTTGCGGTATTTGGCGCGGTTTTGCCCGGCTGCAGCGCTTCGGTATGGTTAGCATAGAGGGAGAGTTCCTCCCACGGCTTGTAGACCACGCCGTAGGTGGGCATCCAGCGGCTACCGTCGAAGCCGTCCGCCGCGTTTTCCGCACCGGTAACTTTGTTATATCCGCGAACGACCACTTTCTGATGGCGGGCGCCTGCGGTGAACAGCAGCCTGTCGTCCAGCACGCCCAGCGTATCGCTTAGCAGCCAGCCCTGGGTACGGGTGCGCCCGCTGGTCAGCGGATCGCTGTACTTCCCGCCAGAGCCGTTCAGGTTGGTGCTGTCCGGCATATCGACGCCGGTGTTGTGGTAGATGTTGGTGGTCGGGTTATCCTTCGTCGCCGACATTTTCCACGCGATTTTTTCGTTTTTGGTCATCGCTGAATAGCCGACGTTGACCTTGTGCGAGACGAAGCCTGTATTGAAGTTACCGCGAACGCCCGCCATGCCGCTGACGGAATCGCTGATGCGGTTGGTATCAAGGCGGCTGACCGTTGCCTTGCCGCTTTTATCCACCAGCTTTGGCGCGCTGTAGATGCCTTCCTCATGCGCGTGCTGCGCACCCAGACCGGTATAGGCCGTCCAGCCGTCGGTGATGTCGTACTCGCTGCGCCACATCCCAAATTCGTTTTCGATGTTGCTGTAGGCCCACTTCTGCGAGAAGTTGCGATCGTTTTTCGGCGGCTCGGGCACGAAATCCACCGCGGAAATATTGACGCTGGTCGGGCTGCCGTGGAAGGTTTTCTTCTGATAGCCCAGATCCAGCGAGGTGCGGAAGCGGTCTCCTGTGTAATCCAGGCCGGTAGAGAGCAGCGTGGTGCGGCGGCGGTCATTCGGTATGCCGGTTTCCCCTTCGCGATGGACCAGGTTCACGCGCGCGCCGAACTCGTCGCTGTCGCCGTAGCGACGGCCCGCATCCAGCGTAGTGCCAATCTGGGAGTCCGAGGTGTAGTCGACGCCGACTTTCGCCTGCGGGAGTGACCCCGCGTGTTTGGGCTCAAGGTTGATCATCCCACCCACGCCGGAGCTTGCCGCGCCGTTCATCAGCGAGTTGGCCCCTTTGAAGATCTCTATGCGGTCAACCATCTGGGTATCCACAACCTGGCGCGGCAGCACGCCGGACAGCCCGCCAAAGGTCATGTCGTCGCCGTCGAACTTCAGGCCGCGGATGCGGTAGGTTTCCGCGCTGTTGCCGTACCCCTGAACGAACTGCACGCCCGCGTCGTTCGCGACGACATCGGCAATGGTTTTCGCCTGCTGATCTTCCACCAGCTTCGAGGTATAGCTGATGATGTTGAACGGCACGTCCATGGCGTTCTGCTGGCCCAGCATTCCCATGCGCCCGCCGTTCGCCACCTGCCCGTCAAGAAAGGCCGGTACCAGCTGGTCGCCGCCGGGTTTGAAATCGCTGGCAGGTTTAGCCTGGACAACGAGGGTGTCCTCTTTTTGATTGTCCGCCGCGAAGGCGGAATGTGTCGCCGCGCCAACGGCGAGCGCCAGCAGCGTTTTGTGCATGATGGTGTTGTTCATCGTTAACTCATTTTAAAGTGCGCGCAAAAATGACCCGTTGTCGGGCCTTAGAATATGTTGAACACAATGCAAATGAGAACTATACGCATTATCTATGCGTTAGCAAGTGTAACCGCGTTCATGAGGAGGTTTGCCGAGAAAAGAGGGGAACAACCACCCCGTTTCGGGGCGGTGAATATCACAAAACGCGCGCGATACCTGCAACATCAATGCGTACCGCCGCACCCGGGGTCCATCCAGGCTGGCTGACGGTCTTCAGAATTACGGGCTGCTGCTGCCCGGCTAATCCCAGGGTGAGCGTTGACAGCTGGCCGGTGAAGTCCACGTCGAGAATTGAGATCGGGCTTTCATGCGCTGCACATGCCGTCACGCGTAATTGTTCAGGGCGCATCATTACCCTGCCCTGTCCTGTCGCACGCGCGTTGTCCGTCGGCACTTCGCCCAGCGCGCACACCGCATACCCGGCCGCAAGCTGAGCAGGCAGGATCACGGCATCGCCAAGAAACAGCGCCGTCTCTTCGTCAACCGGACGGGTGTAAACCTCATAAGGCGTACCGACCTGCGTGAAGCGCCCTGAGCGCATGACGGCAACCTGCGTGGCAAAGGACAACGCTTCGTTCTGATCGTGGGTGACCAGAATCGAGGCCACGCCCGCTTCGGCCAGCAGATCGGCCGTTGCCTTACGCGTCATGGCGCGCAGGCCGGTATCCAGAGCCGAGAATGGTTCATCCAGCAGCATCAGTGAAGGACGCTGGGCCAGCGCCCGGGCAAGCGCCACGCGCTGCTGCTGACCGCCAGAAATCTCGTGGGGCCAGTGCGTTGCGAGCTGCCTGTCCAGAGAAACCATCTCCATCAGCGCCTCAACGCGCTGGCGCTTCTCGTGGCGAGTGCCGTCCAGCCCCCAGGCGATGTTGTCTGCCACGTTGAGGTGCGGGAATAGCGCGCCCTCCTGAGGCACAAAACCGATCCGGCGCAGGTGGGCGGGAACAAAACTGTTTTCATCAAACAGCGTTCTCCCCTGCATGACAATGCGCCCGGTGTCAGGCGTTTCGAACCCGGCCAGAATACGCAGCAGCGTGGTTTTCCCCGACCCGGACGGCCCGACAATCGCCGTCCGGCTCCCCGGCGCCACGCTCAGATTTAGGCTGTCGAGCACCTGCACATCAGAAAACGATTTAGAAATGGCGGTTAATTCAAGCATGTCATAGCCCTGCAATTTTTTTCGACTGCATATAGAGAATGGCGGTCAGCGGGAGTGAAATCAGGATCATTAGCATCGCGTAAGGCGCGGCGGCAACATAGTCAATTTCACTGGTCAGCGCCCAGAATCCGGTGGAGAGCGTGCGCGTACCCAGCGGAGAGAGCAACAGCGTGGCGGTCAACTCGTTGCTGACGCCGAGGAAAACCAGCGCGGCCCCCGCCGCCGCACCCGGCGCGGCCAGCCGCATCGTGACGCTCCAGAGCGCCTTCGCGGGCGTGCTGCCCAGGCTGCGCGCCACGTTTTCCAGCTCAACCGGCGCCTGCGCAATCCCCGCCCGCAGGTTGATGAGCGCGCGGGGCATAAACATCAGCAGGTAGGCCAGGAACAGGGTAATTTCCGTCTGGTAAATGGGACGGGCGTAATGAATGGTGACGGTGACCAGCGCCAGCGCCGTGACGATGCCCGGCAGCGAACTGGTGATATAGATGCACCCTTCCAGCATCCGGAAGATGCGGTGCGGATAGCGAATACCCAGCCACGCGATGGGGATCACGCACGCGGTCGTCAGAAGCGCACCGCCCACGCCGAGCATCAGCGTCTGGCGCAGAGAGTGCCAGAGATCGGCACTCATCCAGTTTTGCACGCCGCCGAGCCAAATCCAGCGACACAGGACAATTAACGGCACGCCCAACGCCAGCACGATCAGCATGATGAAAAACAGCTGGCCCAGCGCGGCGGCCGCAGGCTTCAGCGGCCAGCGTTTCTGCTCGCGCGCGGCCCCGGCGCCAATGCGCGCGTAGCGTGCTTTTCCGCGCGTCACGCCCTCCAGCATTAATATAGCCAGACAGCACAAGGCCAGCACGCCCGCCAGCATGTTCGCCGCCGGGCCGCTGAAGGTAGACTGGAACTGGTCATAAATTGCCGTGGTGAAGGTATCAAAGCGGATCATCACGTACAGGCCATATTCCGCCAGCAGGTGCAGCGCCACCAGCAGCGCGCCGCCGCAGATAGCCAGCTTGAGCTGGGGCAGCACCACGCGGAAAAAGACCCGCCACGGCGGCGTACCCAGCGAAGCGGCGACATCTTCAAGCGTCGGGTCAAGGCGACGCAGCACCGCCGCAACCGGCATATAGATAAACGGATAGTAGGCAAGAACGGAAAGGAACACGCCCGCGGAGAGCCCATGCATAGACGGGACAGCGCTCACCCAGGCATAGCTTTGCACAAACGCGGGGATCGCCAGCGGGGCGACCGCCAGTGCGGACCAGATCCCTCGCCCGGCAAGCTGCGTGCGCTCCGTGAGCCAGGCTATCGCCACGCCCGTCACGATACACAGCGGAACCGCTAAAGCCGTCAGCCACAGCGTGTTGCTGAGCAGCTCTGCAACACGCGGGCGAAACACCAGCGCCTTAATGGTTTCCCAGCCGGTCTCAATGCCAATGGCAATGATAAAACCCAAAGGCAGAAGCGCCATTAATGAAAACAAAACAGCTAACGCAACCATCGGCAGTGCAGGACGCTTGCGGGCAGGCTCCTGCACTCTGTTTTTTCCGATGTCGAGACTCAGACCAGACATAAGGCGTTCACTTCACTCTCAGGATCACAGCAGACCGGCTTGCGTCATCAGCTCGATAACTTTTTTACTGTTGAGCGTTGAGGGTTCAACTTTCGGTGCATCAAGATCTTTCAGCGGGACCAGTTTCGGGTTGGAGGCCGCGTTCACGCCCACTGCGTATTCAAAGGCATTGTTGGTACGCAGGCTTTCCTGGCCTTCTTTACCGGTAATGTATTTGATGAAGGCCTGCGCCTGCGCTTTGTGTTTGCTGGACGCCAGCACGCCACCGCCAGAGAGGCTCACAAACGCGCCCGGATCCTGGTGTTTGAAGTAGTAGAGCTGGGTGTTTTTGCTGTTTTCACCGGTTTTGGACTGATCGACAAAACGGTAGTAGTGATAAATCACGCCGCCATCAATCTGACCGGCATTGACCGCTTTCATAACCGTGCTGTTGCCTTTATAGGCAACGAAATTGGCTTTCATCGCCTTGAGCCATTCCAGGGTGGCCTTCTCGCCTTTCAGAGCCAGCATTGCGCTCACGATGGCCTGGAAATCCGCGCCTGACGGTGATGCCGCCCAGCGGCCTTTCCACTCAGGCTTTGCCAGATCCATCAGCGACTTAGGCAGCTGCTGTTCGCTGAGTTTTGCCGGGTTATAGACGAATACCGTGCTGCGTGCCGCAATGCCGATCCAGCGACCGTGCGCCGGACGATATTCTGCCGGTACCTGCTTCAGGGTGTCTGCATCCAGCGGCGCAAACAGGTTGGCATTATCCACCAGCACCATTGAAGGCGAGTTCTCCGTCAGGAATACGTCTGCCGGGGACGCGCTGCCTTCCTGAACCAGCTGGTTACCCAGTTCGCTGTCATCACCATTACGCAGAGTGACCTTAATGCCGGTGTCTTTGGTAAAACCGTCAACCCACGACTTCACCAGGTTTTCGTGCTGCGCGTTATAAACAACGATACCTTCGCTGTTATCGGCGGCAACCGCTTGTGTGGAAAGGAAAAGGGATGAAGACAACAAGGCAAGCGAGAAGCAGGACAGCAGGCGAGAATTCATGAACATATCCTTTATAGACCAACGGGATTAACGACTCATAGCTTTGTGGGACAGGATTAAAGCATACAACAACGCTAATGATAATTAGTATCAATCGAGTTTAGGCGTAAAAGTGTAAAATTTCTTTTTAGAAGATTTTAGAATGATAAAAATCCAAATTTTAATGAGAGATAATTTTTAGATTAAGAAAACCTTAAGCCTGCATACAATGAAATTCATTAGCCTTCTATTCATTATGACGCGAAGGTAAATCAGTTATTCACGCGCCCGTTATATATAAAAAGCCCCAGTATTTCGGGGCTTTTTATGCTTATCCGGAAGTAGCCAAATTTATAAGGTTACTATTTTAAAAACGCATCACATTGCTGCGTGAGGGGCATACATCGGATAGGTGAAGAACAATAAATGCACGCAGTTCAGCCCAAAATGGAATAACGTTGCAACCCAGAGCTTACCGCTCCACATCCACGCCAGGCCGTAAATAATGCCGGAGAGGCTGGCAAAAATAATCAGTAGTAAACCGCCGCTATAATGCATCAGCCCAAAGATGACTGAGGCAATCAACAGCGCGACAACAGGATGAATAATCCGGGACAAGCGTTGCTGCAGGTAGCCTCTGAACAAGGCTTCCTCGGCCAAAGAGACGAAGAAAATATTCGCAAGGGCAAATTGAGCGAACCATTCTGGCGCATGCGACTCAATTCTCAGCCCACCTAATGCAACAGCCAGAAGTAACAGCGCGGGTATCGCAAGAATCAATATTCCCCATCCAACCTTACCCGCTTTATAGAGGGGTTTTGCTACGAATAACGTTGGCATGCACGTGATTAAAAAGAACGGCACCACTGCCTTGTCCATATTAAAGTACATACTGAACGGTCTGCTTTGCGGACCAACGACGACAGCATCCAGCACCCTGGGGTTATGAAAACCCGGAATCACATGTAAAACCAGGGCAACGGCGATGGCCATGCACACGACTTCGACCAGATATGTATATTTATTATTTTTATTACGTAGCCATTCAACAACAGACCAGCCAACAACGATTGATGCAATAACCAGCAGCGCCGGGGCGTCAAGAATACTCTGTTTCCAGCCGAGAAATGCCGTTAATCCCAGCATCAGGTAAGCCAGGCTTCTATTAAGGGAGAGTGCGGCAAGCGAAGTTGCGAGTAGATACCACATAAATGTCCTTCTTGACCGGTAAATTTTAGGGGCGATGTCCCAAATATGTCCCACAACGGAAATCAGGAGGATGTGAAGGAGGCGTAACTCTATGAAATGAAATGGCACGCCCTGTAGGATTCGAACCTACGACCTACGGCTTAGAAGGCCGTTGCTCTATCCAACTGAGCTAAGGGCGCACTGATATGCGTGTACTTCGCGGTGGTGAAACGCGAAGAATTATACGGTCAATGGCAGGTGAGTCAATGCCTTTTCCGTTTTCCACGGCAATTACCGCTAGCCGATTGTAAATACGGCTATTTTCTCAACATTTCGTCCTGTTTCACCGTAAAATTTAGCGCTGCGAAAAGGCTTAGTTGCATTTAAGTAACGCCTGCTGTTTTCCTGAACGTCAGCTCGTCACACTAGAGTCAGGTATCCCGGCCGCCTGGAGGCTGACAGACAACAGGACAATGGAGTGACAGCGCAAAACCCGATCGATACGCCCCCCCGGTTACAGTACATTTCTCAGGACATCGTCGGCATTAAGCTTGAGCCCATCGTCGCCCTTTCCTCCCTGCGCCAGGTTGGCGTGGAGGTACTTAGCGTCCTGGCCGACACGCGGAACAGCGAGGACTTTTTTTGCGATCGGTCCGCAGAGTGGTCGATAACGCTGCTTGAAGCGCAGCTTGCCGCGTTAAAAAATACGCCGCACGGTCATAATCTTTTTATTAATTTGCCGATAACCGTCCTGACAGAGCCCGCGTCTTTTCAGCGACTTATCCGGTTGCCAGGCGTGCCGCTCAATATTGAGATTGTCGACCTCGCGTCATTTTTGGCGCTGTCCCTCGTACAGAAGCAGCATGTGGTTCAAAATTTGCGGCAACTTAGCAAACATGGACACGCTATCTGGCTTGATGATGTGGATGACGTCACTGTGCAGTCGTTTTTATCCTACCGACTCCCGTTAAGCGGCATCAAAATAGATAAGGAAGCATTCTGGCGTTTACGCGACACCCCTGCGCTGAGGCAACTGGTTTCCCTTTGCTTTCAGCTTGCCGGGAAAGTGCTTATTGAAGGTATTGAGACTGAACGCGATCGTACCTGGGCACTGCAGGCAGGCGCAGACCTCGGCCAGGGATATTACTGGCCGTCCTGGACATGGCCGGAGGATTAAAAAGCCATTTCCAGGAGGGAGACCATGCGAATGACAGTGCGCCGTTACCGGCGGCGGCGTACAGGAAGTGATGCACTGGGATTTACGCGCTCACCTTTTGCTCCCCCCTTTTTCGACCGGCTCGAATTCTTGAGCCAGTCTATCAGCCAGCCCCGCAAAACCGACGCCCCGTTTATCCTTCTGGTGACGGAGGATCACTACCTGCGCACCGGTTTTCTCAACGGGCAGTTTCCCCTGAGCAGCTGCTGCGACTACGCCACGCTGGACGACGCCCTTATCGCTCAAACGCAGTGGCCCTCAGCCCGTCTGGTCGTGGATATTGAAAGCCGATCCACGGGGCTTCTGGAGAAACTGGATCAGTTGAGACGGCATAGCATGTTTCCTCCGTTCCTGACGCCCTGGCTGTTGGTCCGGGCCGATAATTACGACACCCGCCTCTTCTGCAAAGCGGCAGGTCCCTTTCATGTGCTCGAACGCCAGCTGAACGCCGCTGCGCTCCAGCACAGCCTGCTGGATACCCTCCCTCCGCCGGGTACCGAGAAAGACTGGTTCTCGCGCAACGAATGGCCCATCCTGCAGGAACTTTCCCGGGGCAAGACATTGCGTCAGATTGCCCTTATGCAAAATCGCCCCTATAGCCGCATTATCTATCGTCTCAGCTGCATCCTGCTGAAGCTGGGGCTAAGCCATCGCCAGGAATTACTGCATCTTCTTAATAACCTCTCAGACTGCACGTTTTCACTCACGTCCTAACCCCTTATTTCCTAAAGCGGTTTAAGAATTTACTTACCACCATCGTTGCAAAAATGTTAATTTTTAACAATAAAATCGAATTTATAACTATTCCTAATTTATGGGTGTGAACCTTGTGAAATGCCACAGATTAACGAAATGGCAGCACTTTCCTCCATCCGTTAAGTGAATGAAGAAGGCGTTAACAGGATGATAATGATGTAAAAACAAGCAACTTAGCGACAACTGCCAGGAGGAAAAAGCGAAGCGGATAGCATGTTCTCCTGTACAGGAGATGCGGGCCTTCGGGTAAACCTGGGCGCTTTCAGATGAAGGTCTGACGGCCTGCGAGGGCAATTTTTAACCTCACCTTTGCGGGTTTGTCCCTTTAAAAGAGGTGTATTTTTGTTAACAATTAATCAACATACAGAGATATCTGTTATTTTTTGTTATTACATAAAGATGAAAATATGCGGTAAATGAGATAACAGGATATTTCCGCTAATTTTAAAAAAATAGCGATTCAGATCCAGAAGATAATACAAACCAATACCCTCATATTAATTTACAGGGTTTTCGGAAAAAACTTACCCTGTATAATAAGATGCGTATCAAATATGAATAAGAAAAACCTTTTTGCCAACACCAGCCTAATGAGATGACCGCGCTGAGGCATAGTTCTTTTCATTACGTAAACAAGGATGCTTTCGCTCTTTCCAGGGAAATACTACGGTATAGGGATCTGCACATTATATCCTTCCGGCATTTCGAGAGTTTTACCAAACTCTGCATAACGCTTTTAACAATCTGAGGCATTAAAAATGAAACCGGCATCCGTTATCATTATGGACGAACATCCTATCGTCAGAATGTCGATAGAAGTCCTGCTACAGAAAAATAAGAATATCACAGTCAAGCTCAAGTCTGGCGATAGCCATGAAGTCCTTGACTGTATCCGCAATCACCCTATCGATCTGGTGATCCTTGACATTGAACTCACGGGCACGGATGCTTTCGCTTTACTTAAGAGAATCAGAAACTTAAACAAAAACATTAAGGTTCTGTTCCTCTCGTCTAAATCAGAGTTATTTTATGCGGGTCGCGCTATTCGCGCCGGGGCAAATGGCTTCGTAAGTAAACGAAAAGATTTGGGTGAGATCTACAACGCCGTAGAAATGATCCTGATGGGCTATTCCTTTTTCCCGTCGGAAACCCTGAACTTTATAAACCACCTGGGTTCAGGGAAAGGGATGGCAGTCGATATGCCATTATCGAATCGCGAGGTCACGGTATTACGGTATCTGGCGAATGGATTATCCAACAAGGAAATTGCTGAACAGCTGCTATTAAGCAACAAGACCATTAGCGCGCACAAATCCAATATTTATTCCAAGCTGGGTGTGCAAAGCATCGTGGAATTAATTGATTACGCTAAAGCCCACGAGCTGCTATAACCTGAATTCACTCCCCGCAGCTTATCTGAGCTGCAGGGAGTGCGGTCAGTGCTAATTATAATTAATCATGAAGGTGGCATCCGCATCGGCCCGTCCGGGCTGAGGGTTATCGGCAGTAGCAATATAATTGGCATAAAATGACAGAATCGCATTTCCCTGCGCATCAACCGAGACCGGCCGGCTGGCCTGCTGAAGCGCCAGCCGCGTTTTATCCGCATCCCTGATCTCAACGGCGACATGGCTTGCTGTACTGGCGTCATTCAGCGCCAGCAGGCCGCTATTGCTCCCGTCGGCTTTACCCGAAAACGTAATGGACGCCGCGCCCGGCGGGCAGCCGGTCAGCTTCAGCGTAAACGGCATAGGCTGCGTGCGGCTCCCTGTGGTGCTGAGCTGTTTCGTGGGCCAGGTGCCCAGCGGGACGGCTTTTTCGCTGTCGCTGCCCTCGGCAACGCAGGTAAAATCGACGATATTGCCGTAAAGCCGAATATTAATCTCGCCCAGGGCGGTGTCCGCCTGAGCCTGTGTGCAAAGCGCAAAGAGCGCCACGGTGATAAAACGGATCCCGTTTCGCATATCGGCTCCTTAGTCGTAATCCACGCGCAAATACCCGCGCGAGGTGAAGCGCCCTTCCGCTGGCTTATTGCCCGTCACGCTCACTGGCCAGACCCGGATCCCCACCTGCGCCTGCGCGCTGTCGTCAAGGCGGAACGGAATTTTGCTCGTCAGGTTGTTGGGCGTCAGCGGCGCCCCGCTCTCGTTGGCGATGATGAACCCCACGTCCGGGTTATCCGACACCAGCACATTATCAGAGACTTTTTCCGCCTCGACGCGCATCGTCAGCATGGCGTTCGCCTCCACGTTGGTGCATTTGATGGCGATGGTTTTGCTTTGCGATGAGACGCCTTCCGGCTTGTTACCCACGCCCGCTTTGCTGAACAAAGAGGCGCCGATGTCGCCGAAATCAAACTCCACCACGTTACCGGCATTAATGGCGCAGCTTTGCGGCACCTGAATGGTTCCGCTGTAGCTAATGGTATAGACCGGCGTGGTGAGCGGATCGGAAGAAGTCGTGGTGACGTAAACGCGGAACATGGTGGCACGCGGGATCACCACCATGTTGATAAAACGCCGGGTCACCTTAAGACGGAAGACCAGGCTGGAGTCCTGAACGCCAAACGGTTTGTTTTTGGAAACGTTAGGATGGCTCCCCATCTGGATATAGCTTTTGGGCGGATAAAACGCGCCAGCATAGCTGTCCGTGATTTTCATCGCCCCGTCCAGATAGTCGTTAAGCTTCAGATATTGATAGCCATCGCTCGTTCCCGTTACCGGATAATCGGTGACATAGCTGCGCTTGGTGGTATTTCCGGTCGTCCCCTTCGGGCAGACGGCATTCACCCCGACCCACTGCGTCTTCTCGTTGAGCGTCACCACTTGCCCAATGTGATTGTTCGAGCTGTTGAATTTATCCGTCAGGTCGTAATGCACCTCCGTCGGCACGCCTTTTTCATTGACGCACACGGTGGCTAACGCGTTTGTCGCGGGCAGTAACGCCAGAAGCGACAAGGCAAAGATATGGGTTTTATTCACAGCGAATCCCCTTCAGTGTGATTGCCTGTTGCAGGCTCTGTTCAGACAAGCTGTAAGGTGCGCGACACTGGGACTGCGCCCCGTCGCCCCACTGGATCAGCAGTTCGCCTTCCAGCGGCAGCCCACTCAGGTAAATTTGCCCGTCATCCCCCACCATGCTGGTGACGCCGCTTTTGGTCTCACGCACCACCGCGCCGAACGGCACGGGCTGGTTGCCGCGCGTTACCGTCAGCAGGGCGCGCACGCCAATGCGGGTATCAAAGCTGGCGCGTACCAGCGCGCCTTTGGTCGGCACCACGCTGCTCACGTTGTTTTCGATATCGGTGTTGTTGCTCATGGTGTTGGTATCCAGCGCCACGCGGTTGTAGCGATAGACGGTGGCATACGGCATCACCGCGTAGCCTCGCCAGTCGGTTTTCACGCCGGTCTGGTTTTCAATACTGACGCCCGATGCCCCCGGCGCTTTGATCAGCACGTTGGTGTCGCCCAGCGGCTGGCTGAAGGTCACGCCGTCGGCGTGGCCGACCACCCCGCCGGAGAGCTGCCAGTTGAGATCGTGCTGGTCGCGGGAATAGTTGTAGCCCACCCCCAGCGTGCCGTAGGTCGCCTGCCAGTTGGCGCTAGCGCTTCCGCTTGCGCCGTTGGTGCTGGCGTGTCCCTGGGTCACGCTGTAGTTCAGGTTGCGATCCTCCAGCAGCGTTCCGCTGACGCCGGTTTGCCAGCTTGTGTCGCCATCGCTGTTTCGACTGGCGGATGCCGTAGCGTAGGCGCGGTCAATCGCGCTGTCCCGGCGATAGCCCTGACGGGTAAAGAGGCTGAACGGCACGGAGACGTTAAACGACGCGATCCGATCGGTGCCGTCTATCCCCACGGATTTATTCCACGACCACGAGACGGAGTAGTTGATCCCCTTCACGCCCCCCGCGTAGCCCAGCTGGTACCAGAGGTTAGTCTCGTCCGTTCCCCAGTAGGTTTGCTCGCTACCGGAGATATAGACCGAGCCGTAGTCCCCCAGCGACTGAGAAACGTTGAGCTGGAAGCGGCCTTTTTTATTCCACGTCAGGTTGTGATAACTCTGCACGTCCGGCACATCGTTATCGTTCTGGCTATCGGCATACTGATAGCCCTCCATTGAGCGCCAGGCGACATCGTCGAGGGTGTAAAACCCTTTTGTGGAGTAGCGGTAGCCCAGCAGCTGGAAGTTGGTGCCGAAGCCGTTAAGGGATTTTGCGTAGAGGAAGCGCAAAGACTGCCCTTCATGCTTGCTGTCGTCCGCGAGCTGGCTGCGGGCGTGGGTGATATCGAGCGAGACCGCGCCCCAGTCGCCCAGGTTTTTCCCGGCCCCGACGGCCACCGCGGTATAGCGTGACGCCAGCTGCGTCCCGCCGTAGAGCGTAAAGCCGTTGGCAAGGCCGGTAATCAGGGTGCCCTGGGTGAAGAACGGCGTATCCTGATCGCTGTTACCGCTGCGGTAATCCCCCGCAACGAGGTCATACTTCCAGCGCCCTTCACGCTGCAGAAGCGGGACGGTGGAGTACGGCACGGTATAGCGCTGCTGGGTGCCGTCTTTCTCTTCGACCGTGACTTCAAGGTCACCGCTTGAGGAGGTCGGGTTAAGATCGGTAATCGCAAATGCGCCCGGCTGGACATAGCTTTGATAGATAACGTAGCCGTTCTGGCGAACCACCACTTTGGCAGGCGTACGGGCGATCCCGCGCACGGTCGGCGCGTAGCCCTGCAGGCTGTCCGGGTACATGCTGTCAGACGAGAAGAGCCGCCCGCCGCGGAACCCCATGCTGTCGAAGACGTCATTCCCGGTATTGCTGTCGCCCAGCACCAGTTCGCTTTTAAGCGGGATGACGGTGCGCTGAGCCCAGGTGCCAATATTCTGCCACTCGCTGTGCCGCTGCCCGTTATTCTGCGTGTACCGCCATGCGCCGTTGTTACGTAAACGCCAGGCGCCATAGTTCAGCCCGCTCTGCAGGTTCAGATAATAGCTGTCGTCTTCGCTTCCCCGGTTACCGGTGAAGCTGTAGTTCACCAGCGCGGCGGGAATGCCTTCATCCCACTGTTCAGGCGGAATGTAGCCCCGGGCGCTGTTTTGCAACGCCACCTGCGGCAGGCTGACGTCCAGACGCTGAGAGGCAAAGTTGAATACCGTTTCGCTGCCGGGTATGGCCGTGGTCAACGGAACGCAGGTATCGCCCTGCACCTTAGCCAGCTCGGGAAACGCCGCGACGTTGACGCCAAAGCGATCCAGCATCGCGCGCGTAATGCACGCCGACAAACCGCCCGCCACCGGCGGCGTGTTCTCGGCCTGCTCAAAACGCACGTCCTGGGTACCGATAAACTCATCGTTACGCCAGATATCCACGCGATAAACGCCGGGTGCCTGCTGGTGTCCTTGTTCAAAACGCGACAAATCCGCCACGCTGGCGGTGTCGTCGGACAAGAAGGCCGGGTTGAAATAACTTTCGCTCCAGCCAGCCTGCGGCCAGAGCGCAGCCATCAGCGCCAGCGCAACCGGGCAGTAACGTCTCTGGTGGTTTTTCATCGCCCTGACTCTGCTCACAGGTTGACGCTACGCGCCGGAGTAATGGCACCGTAGTCATTCACGCTCTGCCAGGAAAGCGTGCCGCTGGCACCGGCTGGCAGCACCTGCTGAGCAGAGCTTTTCGGCGCAACCATCAGGTTATCCAGCTGCTGCCCGCCCAGCTTCAGATTGACGAGGGTGATGTAATACGGGGAAGCGTTGCTGACTTTGAGATGGTTGCCCGCGCGCTCAAACCGCAGCTGGGAAAGCGCCTCTTCCGGCTGCATCGCCAGGTTGTTCGGGCGCACAAACAGCTTGATGCGTGAGAGGATCGCCAGCTGCAGCACGTTATTGTTTTCCGTTTTCGCTTTGTTCACCGACGGGATCGCCTTCACGTTCATGTAAAAGAGCGATTCGCGATCGGCAGGCAGTGCCGGTCCGGCATAAATAATACGCAGCGTGTTTTCACTGTTCGGCTCGCTAACAAACAGGGGCGGAGTGACGGCAAAGGTTTTTTCTTTTTGCCCGCTCGCATTTTCGATCCACGCGTTAATTAAATAGCGTTCCTGTTTGTTGCTGTTGGTGATCGCCAGCGACGTTTGCTTCGCCTCTGCGGGATAAATAACGCGCGTGGCCCCCAGAGCAATACCGCCGGAAGCATTTGCGCAGGCAGAAACCATCATCAAAATAAACGATAAAAAAAGTCCTGGTTTAATTAGGGTATTCATCACAACCGTACCTTTAATAATGTGTTCGCAGGTGTTATGGATAAATCAACGTAAACCAGACATCCGACTGAATTTTGCCTGGCTCGAGGTGTTCGGAAATAGCCCGATAGCGGGCGCTAAAATGGAACGCGAGCTCGCGGGTATCGATCGGCAGCCAGCTGACGGCCGTGGCGTTTGGGATAATCTGACGCTGCTGTTCGTCAAAGAGCGCCAGCCCCACGCCGCTGCTGACGGGCGTTTCCCCCGGCCGCGATGTCGCCAGAAAGACCTGCGGATCTTCTGCGGGCGTCACGCCCTGAAACTGGATCCCCACGGTGCGCGAAACATCAACGCTGCAGTCCAGCAGCCGCACGGTAAAAGGCACGTTAACCGTGGAAAAACTACCCACGCCGGAAAATGAATTGGTTCGGTACTGCCCCATGTCGATGCGCATATTCTGGCTGTCGGGCGCCACGGCGCAGCCGCCGTTCACCAGTTCACCTCTGAGATGAACCTTCCCACCTTCGATCACCACGGTATGCGCCGATGCCGGGCAAGCCATCGCAAGGGTTAACAGCAGTAGTGTTCCAGTCCTTGTCATCCTTCGTTCCTGGCATTTGCGTATGACGGGCCTCGTCCGTGAGGCCTGAACATCCCTGTGCGGAGGAATTACTCGTATTTCATTACGAAGGTGGCGTCAGCGTTCGCCTTGCCTGGCTCAGTGGTGGCAGCCGTTGACTTGTAACGCGCGGTGAACTTCAGGGTGTTGGTCCCTTCGATCAGCGTCTGCGCAGCAGAGAAGGTCGCGCCGTCTGGGGTCAGAACGCTGGATTTGCTGTCGAGGATCTCGATACCCACGCCTTTCGCGGTGTTGTCGTTGTTACCGGAGGTCACGGCCAGCAGGGTTTTGTCGGTTGGGTCGATCTGACCGGTGAACGCAACGGCTGCGGTTTTGGCCACCAGCGGATCGCAATCATTCAGTTCAATGTTGAATGGAATATTAGAGGTGGTGTCGCCCACTTTGGTAAATTTCGCGGTACGATACTGACCCAGATTAACGGTTTGCTCGGAAGAATCAGTATTTACTGAACAAGCCGCATTAACCAGCTCACCTTTAAAATGTACGGTACCGCCATTAACGGAAACCGGCGCAGCAGGATCTGCTGCATTTGCGGCACCTGCAACCAGGGCCAAAGTAGCAATAACAGTAGAAGCAATGTTGCTGAGTTTCATGTCTATTCCTTTAAAATGTAAATAACCCTTCCCGCGAATAATCGGGAATAAGAAATACGTTCAATTGATTAATTGAAAGCTTATTTCGGAGGAGACAAAGTAGCTCAGGACGCGTTTTTTAAATATGTCAAAACGCTGCCATTTCGCCAGGTCACATCCTAATACCGCCTAAGAAATTGACCATCCCCTACGAAGGGTTTTTACGTCTCACTGATAAAAACGCGTAAAGGGTGACTGACAGCGACGCTCGCTTCTGACAAAATACACGCCATCCCCCCTTTCAAACGTTACAGACGGAATCTTCTCTCTGATGGCAGCAAAGATTATTGACGGTAAAACGATTGCGCAGCAGGTGCGCTCTGAGGTCGCGGAAAAAGTGAAGGCGCGTAAAGCTGCCGGAAAACGCGCCCCCGGGCTAGCCGTTGTGCTGGTTGGCAGCAACCCGGCATCGCAGATTTATGTGGGTAGCAAGCGCAAAGCGTGTGAAGAGGTGGGCTTCGTCTCCCGCTCTTACGATTTGCCGGAAACCACCAGCGAAGCAGAGCTGCTGGAACTTATTGACACCCTGAATGCCGATAAAGAGATCGACGGTATTCTGGTTCAGCTGCCGCTGCCGGCGGGTATCGACAACGTGAAGGTGCTGGAGCGTATCGCACCGGATAAAGACGTGGACGGTTTCCATCCGTACAACGTTGGCCGCCTGTGCCAGCGCGCGCCGCGTCTGCGCCCGTGCACGCCGCGCGGCATTGTGACGCTGCTGGAGCGCTATAACATCGACACCTACGGTCTGAACGCCGTGGTTATCGGTGCGTCCAACATCGTGGGCCGCCCGATGAGCATGGAGCTGCTGCTGGCGGGCTGCACCACCACCGTGACCCACCGCTTCACCAAAAACCTGCGTCACCACGTCGAGAACGCCGATCTGCTGATCGTCGCGGTCGGCAAGCCGGGCTTTATTCCGGGCGAGTGGATCAAAGAGGGCGCGATTGTCGTGGACGTCGGGATTAACCGTCTGGAAAACGGCAAAGTGGTCGGCGACGTGGTGTACGAAGATGCCGCTGCGCGCGCGTCTTACATTACCCCCGTACCGGGCGGCGTAGGCCCGATGACCGTAGCAACACTGATTCAGAATACTTTGCAGGCGTGCGAAGAATATCACGACGTAGAGGACGCGTAAGATGGCGACTTTTTCATTAGGTAAACACCCGCACGTTGAGCTGTGCGATCTGCTCAAGCTGGAAGGCTGGAGCGAAAGCGGTGCGCAGGCCAAAATCGTTATCGCCGACGGGCGAGTGAAAGTCGACGGTGCGGTGGAAACCCGCAAGCGCTGCAAGATTGTCGCGGGTCAGACCGTGAGCTTTGAAGGAAAGAGCATTACAATCACCGCCTGAACTTGTCGCACGGAAATCGGCCTAAAAAAACGGCGCCAGTACATGTCTGGCGCCGCAGTTGTTAGTGGGTAACGTTAACAATTTTCACGTCATAGATCATCGTAGAATTAGGCGGAATATTCGGCGGGCTGCCAGCGTTGCCATAAGCCAGCTCGGGTGGCACAACCATTTGTAGTGTGCCTTTATTGCTCAATTTGCTAATTGCAGTTTTAAACAGAGGCGGGAACTTTTCCAGCGGAAGCACCAGCACTTTGCCTAATTTATTCATATCTTTAATGACCTTACCATTCGACAAGCTCTCTGTTACCGCAATGGCAACGATATCAGAATTCTTAATTTCCCCGCGCCCCTTTTCTGTTATACGGTAGTAATACCCCATATCAGCACGCTTCACGCCTGGTTTCTTACTGTAGGCGGCGATGAACTTTTTGCCCTCATCTTCAGAGGTGGAAGGTTGCGATGATTTGGCCATAACGCTGGTATCCATATCTTTTAATTCGGCCAACATTTGTTCCTGAGGGATTTTAAATTTCCCTCGCATCATATCCATGACACCACTGATGACCTGTGGCTGAGAAAGGGTAAAGCCGTCACTTTCCACTTTTTTCATCGCACTCAGCACGTCGTGGCCCCAAAATGCACCGAGGGCGTAAGCGCGGATATCGTCTTTACTGGTGGGGACGGGAGTCTCAGACTCCGTATGCAGAGAAGCGAGTTGCTTGCTCTGACTTTCCAGTTTGCTATTTGCTTCTTGCCATTTTTTCTCTAACGCCGCTCGCTTCGCCTCATTCTCGGTTAACGCTTTATTTGCCGCCGCGAGTTCAGTGGTTTTAGCATTCTGTTGTTCGTTAAGCGCGGTCATTTTTTTGGTTAGTTCCACAGCCTGCTTCTGAGTCTCTGTTAATGATTGCTTCAGATTTATGACTTGCTGGCTGTCCTCAAGGTGGCTGGCATTCATTTCCACCACTCGCTTGTTCGCCATTTCAAGTTGTTGAGAAGCGCTTTGCCACTTTTTCTCCGCATCAGCACGCTTTACATCACTGTCCGCTAATGCTTTTTTCGCCGTGGCAAGTTCCACTGCTTTAGTATCCTGCAACGCTGACAGTGCAGTAATCTTCTTCGTTAGCTCAACATTTTGACTCTGAGTGTCTGTCAAAGACTGTTTCAACTGCTCGACTTCCTGCCCATCATCCAGACGCCCCGCTGACAGCTCAGCAATCCGTTTATTAGCGTTTTCCAGTTGCTGTGTAGCGTTTTGCCACTTCGTCTGCATATCAGCAAGCTGCTTCTGCATCTCTTTTAATTGCTGCTGGGCTTCGCCCGATTTAGACGCGCTCTCCTGAGCCTGCAAAATTTGTCGGGTCAACTCTGCTATCTTTTTCTCTTGCGCTGCCTTCATCGTCGCTATCTGGGCATTCAACGCATCCGCCTGTGCCTGCGAGGTCTGCAAACGATAGCGGGCACTTTTAGGTACAGATGTTGCTCGTGACTCCTGTGCAGAAACAACAGGTTCAGGAAGCGTGACATTTTTCTCCAGTAATAAGGAAGGTATTTCACTAGATTGCGAAGCTATCGAATCGAGAGACTTTACCGCAGCCGTTGTATCACTCGCCTGAACCTGCAGAGCAATCGAACAGCCAAATACCATCGGCAGAGCGATGATCAACGGCTTCATTCTGAATGCACTCATTTAAAGTTCTCCACGCGATTAATGAGCGCCTGCCTTACAGCCTGCTCAATATCACTGCAGATTTTTTGCGTTTTAAATTTATAGAAAGCGTCCATGGTATCTTTCGTTTGTGGATTGATATCTTCGCGTACAGCCGTGTAAACAGACACACTTGAGATTAACTCATCAAAGGCTGCTTTTTTCTGTGCGTAAAGTCTTTGGTTAACTTTCGATAACACTATCAGCTCTCGCTGACAGGTTGAAGCCGCCCCCGATTCGGACGATGTTAACTCTGGCCGGGCTATCTTAGGCGCAGGAGCTTTCGGTGTTATCACAGGTGCTGGTACGTAAGAGAGTGATGCTGGTATTTCCGATCCTGCGCGAACTTCATTGGATTGAGAATGTTGACAACCCGTCAACATCAAGAGATGTGAAATAAAGAGCAAAGTAACCAAATGATTTATAGTATGTTTTTCGCGCAATCTACTAATGACGATCACAATATTTATCCTTAATATAACGAAACCATTTATAGAAATTTTTTACATATGAACCAAAAGACCGCCTCATAGCTGAACATGGTAGGGACGCGACATATCATCCATATATGTTACATTGAAATTTTCACAAAATAATGATGAAAAGAAATTATTCTTGTCCAAAATTAGACGATTCAAAATCTATCTGCAAAAAGTAGAGCTCCTCATGAAATAATGGCGGTGTCTTCACAATCCTAAAGATAATATTATGACTTCATGTAATACTATTAATAATTCATAAACTAAATAATTCGAGTTACAGGAAGGCGGCAACTGAACAAGTCCCGATGAACTTACTTAGGTAATTAATTCGGGCGAGTGAAAGAAGCCCACCTGCATATTCAAAGACGATGGGTGTGATTATCTGTTTTACATGGATAGCGGATGTAGGACTACGGTTATTACACATGTTGCCGTGCCATTTGCCTGGGTCTGGGACTGGGACTGAAAGTCATTCCTCCACGGATCGTGTCAGAACTGCAGTGGGTGTGGTGCTGATGGGAGTGCTGTGGTGGAGAAAACGTGCGCGCTGATGCCCTCACCCCGGCGCTGTACAGTCCGAACGCCGTTTGTAGGCCGGGCAAGGCGAAGCCGCCACCCGGCAATTTCTTTCAGCATCCCCTCACACCCATCGCGGTTATTTATCGATCAACTTCAAATAATCACTATTTCATCTGTTGAAACATGAAAATTCTGTTGCGCGTTTTTCACTCTTTGCCCACGATAAGTAGAACGTTCTACTAAAACGTTCTACTTACAATAACAGCGCCAAAAAAGCGCTACTCGGGGGAAATCAGCATGAGTCTGATATCAGGGTTTGTTAAATCGCTGTCTAAGTTATCGATGATTGGTCGCGCCTTAATGCTGCCAATTTCACTGCTTCCCGCTGCGGGCCTGCTGCTGGCCTTCGGCGATAAGTTCCATCTGCCGCTGATGATGAACGCGGGCGGGGTGATCTTTGATAACCTGCCGATGCTGTTTGCCATTGGCTCCGCCGTAGGTCTGGCGTCAGAATCCGGCATCGCGGCGCTGTCTGCGGCAGTGTCGGTGTTTGTCACCAATATCACCATCAGCACCGTGCTGAGCATCACGCCGGAAATGGCCTCCCAGGGCGGGAAATACGCCATGGTAGTGGGTATTCCGACGCTGCAGATGGGCGTCTTCGGCGGCCTGATCTGCGGTATTCTCGCGGCCTGGTGCTATAACCGCTTCCACACCATGCAGCTGCCGGAATTCCTGGGCTTCTTCTCCGGCAAGCGCTTCGTGGCCATTGCAACGGCGTTTCTGTCGTTCCTGATGGGGCTGCTGCTGCCGTACGTGTGGCAGCATATCCAGGCCGGTATCGACGCGCTCTCCGTCGTGGTGAACGGCGATAATCAGGCGGCGTCGACCTTTATCTTCGGTCTGGTAGAGCGCGCGCTGATCCCGCTCGGCCTGCACCACATCTGGTATCCATCATTCTGGTATTCGTTCGGGGATTACACCACCCAGGCGGGACAGGTGATCCACGGCGACCAGACCATTTGGTTCAAGATGCTGGAAGAAGGGGTGAAGTCCTTCAGCAGCGACACCTACCAGAATGCCGGTAAATTCATGCAGGGCGAATTCCCGCTGATGCTGTTCGCGCTGCCCGCAGCGTGCCTGGCGATGTATCACGAAGCCCATACGAAGAATAAGAAAATCGCGGCCGGTATTCTGTTCTCTGCGGCGCTGACCTGCTTCCTGACGGGGATCACCGAACCGGTCGAGTTTACCTTTATCTTCGTGGCGCCGATCCTGTACGTCTTTAACGCCATCATGGCGGGTCTGGCCTACATGACCATGTACCTGCTGCATGCGCATATCGCCAAATCGTTCTCCGCGGGCTTTATAGACTATCTGTCATTCGGGATCCTGCCGTCATTTAACGGTTACCAGACCAACTTCCTTAATGCCATTATCATCGGCATTCCAATGGGCCTGATTTATTACTTTACGTTCCGCTTTGTGATCCGTCGTTTCGACGTGAAAACGCCGGGCCGCACTGAAGTGACCGCCAACGCGGATGAGAAATCGGATTCCGAACTCGCGACCGAGATTATCACCCTGCTGGGCGGGGCGCACAACATCGACTCCGTCGGCGCCTGTATCACCCGCCTTCGCCTGGAAGTGGCAAAAAGCGAGGTGGTCGATAAGGACGGCCTGAACGGACTCGGTGCGCGCGGCGTGGTCTTCGTCGGCGACAACGGTATTCAGGTGATTTTCGGTGCGAGAGCACAGTTTATCGCCCAGACCATGTCCACTATGATCGGCAAATAATAAGATGCCTGAACGACGCGTCTCCTGTAGTCTGGGAGACGCATTGTCGTATCTGACTGATAATCGGTGAATTTCAGGGAGCGGTTTTGAAGAAAGTCAGCATTATTGATGTCGCAAAGCACGCGGGCGTGTCGGTCTCAACCGTCTCGCTGGTTTTGCGCCAGAAAGGGAAAATCTCAGAGGCAACGATCGAGAAGGTCAACGCCGCCATCAATGCGCTGGGCTATGTTCATAATGTCGCCGCTGCCAACCTCCGCGCCAATACGTCCAATCTGATTGGCCTGATCCTCCGTGACTTTAGCGACAGTTTCTCCATCAAGGTGATGGCGAGCATCGTCCAGGATCTTGAGAAACAGGGATATATGGTGTTTCTCGGCCAGCCCCAGAACGACCATGACCATCTTGAGCGCTGCCTGCTGTCGTTTAAGCAGCAGGGCGTCGCCGGGGTGATCTATCTGGCCTCGGATACCCGTACCTCCACCCTGCCGGAGCAGATTCGCCGGTGCCCGCTGCCGCTGGTGGTGGTCTCTCAGTCGCTGCTGGATGAAAAATGCAATCTGGTGATGCGCGATAACCGCCAGGCGGCAAACCTGGCGGTGCGTTATCTTATCGAGCGCGGCCATCGCAATATCGCCTACATTGGCGGGCGTGAAGGCTGCCTTATCCGCGAGCAGCGCCTGCTCGGTTTTCGCAGCGCGATGACGCAGAACGGGCTGGTCTGGCGAGATGAATACTCTCCGGCCTGCAGCGATGACACCCTGGCAGCGGGTTTCGCCACCCGCCAGTTGCTGGAAAAAAACAACACCATCACCGCCCTGCTCTGCCACTCGCCGGATGCGATGATCGGCTCCATCTCCGGTATTCATCAGGTCGGACGAACGGTGGGTAAAGATGTGTTTCTGACGCAGCAGGTCGCGCTGGTCGGTTTCGAAGATATGCTCCACGTTAACCTCACCTCGCCGTCCTTTACCTACGTCTCATCCGCCAGCGAAGAGACCGGGCGTCAGGCTGCCGGGCTGATTATTCGCACGCTGAAGGAGCCGACGCTGCAAACCCAGCGCATTACGCTTTCCGGGCAGCTAATCGCGCGCGAGTCGGCGTAAAAATAAGAATTTGACGCGGGTCTGCCGGCGCGGGATTGCTGCTATATTTCCATGATTTGCCATGGATAATCGCAATGCCTACCGTTATTACGCACGCTGCTGTTCCGCTTTGTCTGGGCTTAGGCCTCGGAACCAAAGTGATTCCTCCCCGCCTGCTGTTTGCCGGGATTGTCCTCGCCATGCTGCCGGATGCCGACGTGCTGGCGTTCAAGTTCGGCGTCGCGTACGGCAATGTTTTCGGCCATCGCGGCTTTACCCACTCCCTGCTGTTCGCCTTTGTGGTGCCGATACTTTGCGTGCTGATTGGCCGACGATGGTTCCGGGCCAGCCTGACGCGGTGCTGGCTGTTTTTAACCGTGTCATTGCTGTCGCACAGCCTGCTGGATTCGATTACCACGGGCGGGAAAGGCGTCGGCTGGCTGTGGCCGTGGTCAGATGAACGCTTCTTTGCGCCGTGGCAGGTGATTAAGGTCGCGCCGTTTGCGCTGTCGCGCTACACCACGCCGTACGGGCATCAGGTGATCGTGTCAGAACTGCTGTGGGTGTGGCTGCCGGGAGTCGTGCTGATGGGGTTGCTGTGGTGGAGGAAACGTGCGCGCTGATGCCCTCACCCCGGCCCTCTCCCACGGGGAGAGGGAGAAAACCTGATAATTCCCTCTCCCCGTGGGAGAGGGTTAGGGTGAGGGGCAAATTACTTACGGCGCCAGGTGGTGCCCTGCGGACCATCTTCCAGAATGATGCCCATCTCGGTCAGACGATTACGCGCCGTATCTGCCGCCGCCCAGTCTTTTGCCTGACGCGCTTCCAGACGCGCTTTGATCAACGCTTCAATCTCCGCCACTTCACCGTCGTCCGCCTGCGCACCGCTCTGCAGGAACACGTCCGGATCCTGCTCCAGCAGGCCGAGCACGGAGGAGAGCTTACGCAGATGGGACGCCAGCGCATTCGCCGCAGCCATATCTTCTGACTTCAGGCGGTTCACTTCGCGCGCCATGTCGAACAGCACGGAGTACGCTTCCGGGGTGTTGAAGTCGTCGTTCATCACTTCAACAAAGCGGGCTTCAAACGCTTCGCCGCCGGCTGCAGGAACGGACCTGTCGGTACCACGCAGGGCGGTATACAGGCGCTCCAGCGCAGAGCGCGCCTGTTTCAGGTTCTCTTCGCTGTAGTTCAGCTGGCTGCGATAGTGGCCGGACATCAGGAAGTAGCGCACGGTTTCCGCATCGTAATACTTCAGCACGTCGCGCACGGTGAAGAAGTTACCCAGCGACTTGGACATCTTCTCGCGGTCAACCATGACCATCCCGGAGTGCATCCAGTAGTTCACGTACTCGCCGCCGTGGGCACAGGTGGACTGCGCGATTTCGTTTTCGTGGTGCGGGAACATCAGGTCCGAACCGCCGCCGTGAATGTCGAAGTGCTTGCCCAGCTGCTTGCAGTTCATCGCGGAACATTCAATGTGCCAGCCCGGACGACCTTCGCCCCACGGGGATGGCCAGCTTGGCTCACCCTCTTTGGACATTTTCCACAGCACGAAGTCCATCGGGTTACGCTTCACGTCAACCACGTCAACACGCGCGCCCGCCTGCAGCTGGTCCAGATCCTGACGGGAAAGCGAACCGTAGGTTGGGTCCGTCGGCACGGAGAACATCACGTCGCCGTTGTCCGCAACGTAGGCATGACCGCGGGCGATCAGCTTTTCGGTGATCTCGATGATTTCGTGAATGTGGTGGGTCGCGCGCGGCTCGCTGTCCGGGCGCTGAATATTCAGGGCGTCGAAATCTTTGTGCATTTCGACGATCATGCGATCGACCAGCGCAACGAAGCTTTCGCCGTTTTCATTAGCGCGCTTGATGATTTTGTCGTCGATGTCGGTGATATTACGCACGTATTTCAGGGTGTAGCCCAGAAAACGCAGGTAGCGTGACACCACGTCGAAGGCGACAAAGGTACGGCCATGGCCAATGTGACAGAGATCGTAAACCGTAATACCACACACGTACATGCCGACTTCCCCGGCATGGATAGGTTTAAATTCCTCTTTCTGGCGCGTCATTGTATTAAAGATTTTTAACATCGAAGATTCCATGTAAACACGTGTGTGGTTGAAAACCAGCTATTCTACCCGTAATTCAAACCCGAAGCAGCACACAATGCAAGGTGATCGCATCCTGTGGTTATGCTATAACAAGCCCCTATAGATGACCCGAAGGCGGGTCGACGTACCACAATAACGGAACAGGATGCAAAAATGGTTACTTTCCACACTAATCATGGCGATATCGTAATCAAAACCTTTGATGACAAAGCGCCTGAAACAGTTAAAAACTTCCTGGACTACTGCCGCGAAGGTTTCTACAACAACACCATTTTCCACCGCGTGATCAACGGTTTTATGATCCAGGGCGGCGGTTTCGAACCTGGCATGAACCAGAAAGCCACCAAAGAAGCGATCAAAAACGAAGCGAACAACGGCCTGAAAAACACCCGCGGCACGCTGGCGATGGCGCGTACTCAGGCACCACACTCTGCCACCGCGCAGTTCTTCATCAACGTGGCTGACAACGACTTCCTGAACTTCTCCGGCGAAAGCCTGCAGGGTTGGGGCTACTGCGTATTCGCAGAAGTGGTTGAAGGTATGGACGTGGTTGACAAGATCAAAGCCGTCTCTACTGGCCGCAGCGGTATGCACCAGGACGTTCCTAAAGAAGACGTTGTGATTACAAGCGTGACCGTCAGCGAGTAATTCGTGGCGACACTCTTTATTGCGGATCTGCATCTGCAAACAGAAGAACCGGCGATTACCGCCGGTTTTCTGCGTTTTTTACGCGGTGAAGCGAAAAGCGCCGATGCGCTGTACATCCTGGGCGACCTGTTTGAAGCCTGGATTGGCGACGACGACCCTAACCCGCTGCACCGTGAAATGGCCGCCGCCATTCACGCGCTGGTAGATTCCGGCGTTCCCTGCTACTTCATTCACGGCAACCGTGATTTCCTGATCGGCAAGCGCTACGCCCGCGAAAGCGGCATGATGCTGCTCCCGGAAGAGCAGGTGCTCGACCTCTATGACCGCAGGGTTCTGATCATGCACGGCGACACGCTCTGCACCGACGATACCGGCTACCTGGCGTTTCGCGCCAAAGTCCACACCCCGTGGATCCAGAAGGTGTTCCTTGCGCTGCCGCTGTTTATCCGCAACCGCATCGCCGCAAGAATGCGCGCGGGCAGTAAAGCCGCCAACAGCAGCAAATCCATGACCATCATGGACGTGAACCCGCAGGCCGTGGTGAGCGTGATGGAAAAGCATGGCGTTCAGTGGTTGATCCACGGTCACACCCATCGTCCTGACGTCCATTCCCTTATCGCCAACGGCGAACCGGCCCACCGCGTGGTATTAGGTGCCTGGCACACCGAAGGCTCCATGGTCAAAGTCACGCCAGAGGGCGTGGAGCTGATCGCGTTTCCGTTTTAACCCCTCACACCATCATTCTATTTTTTTGAATAATATCGGCAAATTGTTTCGATTTTAATCAGCCCGTGGTCGGCCTATTATTTATCACATCAGGGCAACACGCCCTATCCCAGATAAAATACTTAAGGAATACGACCATGAAATCCATCAAAACTTTCGTTGCAGCTGCCGCTCTTTCTCTGGTTTCTTTCGGTTCTTTCGCTCAAAGCGTGAGCGCAACCGCTTCTACCCTTGACCGCGCAGAAGCGAAAATTGCCGCGCAGGCTGCTGAACAGGGCGCGTCTTACAAAATCACCAGCGCGAAGGTCGACAACCGCGTGTATATGACCGCAGAACTGACGAAATAATGATTGCCCATCGGCAAAAGCAGACCGCCAGAATGCGGTCTGTTTTGTTATGAATTGATGACAACAACGGCTCAAGATTTAACCGCGCAACCGTTTTCCTTGCCCGTATAACATGCTATTCTCTGTGCCCTCGAAAGCAGTGTGTTTCGCACCACAGGAGTTTTAAGACGCATGTCTTCCCGCAATAATCCGGCGCGTGTCGCCATCGTGATGGGGTCCAAAAGCGACTGGGCTACCATGCAGTTCGCCGCCGAAATCTTTGAAATCCTGAATGTTCCGCACCACGTTGAAGTGGTCTCCGCGCACCGTACGCCGGACAAACTGTTCAGCTTCGCCGAAAGCGCCGAAGAGAACGGTTATGAGGTGATCATTGCCGGTGCGGGCGGCGCAGCACACCTGCCGGGCATGATTGCCGCCAAAACCCTGGTGCCGGTACTGGGCGTTCCGGTCCAAAGCGCCGCGTTAAGCGGTGTGGATAGCCTCTACTCCATCGTCCAGATGCCGCGCGGTATTCCTGTCGGCACGCTGGCGATTGGTAAAGCGGGTGCTGCCAATGCCGCCCTGCTGGCGGCGCAAATTCTTGCGACGCACGATAAAGCATTACACCAGCGTCTGGCGGAGTGGCGTAAAGCCCAGACCAACGAGGTGCTGGACAATCCGGACCCGCGGGGTGCGGCATGAAGCAGGTTTGCGTCCTCGGTAACGGCCAGCTAGGCCGCATGCTGCGTCAGGCCGGTGAGCCGCTGGGTATTGCCGTCTGGCCCGTCGGGCTGGATGCTGAACCTGAAGCCGTACCGTTCCACCAGAGCGTGATCACCGCCGAGATCGAACGCTGGCCGGAAACGGCTCTGACCCGCGAACTGGCGCGTCATAACGCCTTCGTTAACCGCGACGTGTTCCCGATCATCGCCGACCGTCTGACGCAAAAGCAGCTGTTCGACAAGCTCGGTCTGCCAACCGCGCCTTGGCAGCTCCTGTCTGATAAAAGCGAGTGGAATGACGTTTTCGCGATGCTGGGCGAGCTGGCAATCGTGAAGCGCCGCGTGGGCGGCTATGACGGCCGCGGCCAGTGGCGCCTGCGTGCAGATGAAACGGCAGAACTGCCGGACGATTGCTACGGCGAGTGCATCGTTGAGCAAGGCATTAACTTCAGCGGTGAAGTGTCGCTGGTTGGCGCCCGCGGGCATGACGGGCATACCGTCTTTTATCCGCTGACGCATAATCTGCATCAGGACGGCATTCTGCGCACCAGCGTCGCCTTCCCGCACGCCAATGCTGACCAGCAGGCGCAGGCGGAAGATATGCTCTCTGCCATCATGCACGAACTCGGGTATGTGGGCGTCATGGCGATGGAGTGCTTTATCACCCCGTCCGGTCTGCTGATCAACGAACTTGCGCCGCGCGTGCACAACAGCGGCCACTGGACGCAAAACGGCGCGTCCATTAGCCAGTTCGAGCTGCACCTGCGCGCGATTACCGACCTGCCGCTGCCACAGCCGGTGGTCAACAGCCCGTCGGTGATGATCAACCTGATCGGCACCGATCTGAACTACGACTGGCTGAAGCTGCCGCTGGTGCATCTGCACTGGTATGACAAAGAGGTTCGCGCGGGTCGTAAGGTCGGTCACCTGAACCTGAACGACAGCGACACGAGCCGCCTGAGTGCCACCCTGGAAGCGATGATCCCGCTCCTGCCGCCGGAATATGCGAGCGGTATTGTCTGGGCACAGTCAAAGCTCAAGTAAGACATCTGCGCCGGGGAGTTGACCTTCCCCTTCCCCGGCGTACAATCCCCGCCCATTGCTGCTGAGTTTTCTTCTGGAATAACCATGAACGATGGAACGGACTATCGCGCGATCCTCGCGTCTGATACCCCTTTAATCGACGTTCGCGCGCCGATCGAATTTGCCCAGGGCGCGATGCCTGCGGCGATCAACCAGCCCTTAATGAACGACGACGAGCGCGCCGCCGTCGGTACCTGCTATAAGCGCCAGGGCCCCGAAGCCGCGCTGGCGCTCGGCCATCAGTTGGTGAGCGGCGAGACGCGTGAGGCACGCATCAACGCCTGGCGGGAAGCCAGCCTTGCCCATCCTGAGGGCTTTCTCTGCTGCGCGCGCGGCGGCCAGCGCTCGCATATCTCTCAGGCCTGGCTGAAAGAGGCGGGCGTCGACTACCCGCTGATCCGCGGCGGCTATAAGGCCCTACGTCAGACGGCGATTCAGGTGACCATCGAGCAGTCACAAAAGCCGATGGTGCTGATTGGCGGCTGCACCGGAAACGGTAAAACCCTGCTGGTGAAGCAGCACGCGCAGGGTATCGATCTGGAAGGGCTGGCGCACCATCGCGGTTCGTCGTTTGGCCGGACGCTGACGCCGCAGCTTTCCCAGGCCAGCTTTGAAAACCACCTTGCGGTTAAGCTCCTGAAAAAAGACGCCGCGCGCTGGGTGCTGGAAGACGAGGGCCGGATGATTGGCTCCAACCACCTGCCGGAGTGCCTGCGCGACCGCATGGTTGAAGCCCCTATCGTTGTCGTCGAAGACCCGTTTGACGTCCGCCTTGAGCGCCTGCGCGAAGAGTATTTTGACCACATGTGGGCGGATTTTTCTGCCGCATACGGCGAGGAAGCAGGCTGGAAGGAGTACAGCGAGTATCTGCACCACGGCCTGTTCGCCATTCGCCGCCGTCTGGGGCTGCAGCGCTTTGCGGAATTCACCGCATTACTGGACGCCGCGCTTGTCGAACAACAACGTACTGGCAGCACTGACGTGCACTTCAGCTGGCTTGCGCCGCTGCTGAAGGACTATTACGACCCGATGTACGGCTATCAGCTGGAGAAGAAAGCGGAGAAGATTGTCTATCGCGGGACGTTTGAAGAAATTGCTGAGTGGCTTGATCGTTGAAAAATAAAGCCAGGTGGTTTGTTCCCTCTCCCCGTGGGAGAGGGTCAGGGTGAGGGCATCAGACCGCACCCAACAAGACGACTTAGAAGTCGTAACGCAGACGCACCAGGTTCATATCGCCCAGGTTGTCGGTGCTTGATGTGAACACGTGTTCGTAATCCACGCGGAAACCGTAATCCAGCTGGAAGCTGATACCCACGCCGTTGTCGATGCGCTGGTAGTTACGGCCGTTCACGTACTCAATACGGTCACCCATGAAGTAAGGCTGGATGGATTTAACGCCGTACTGACCGATTGGGAACTTGTAGCCCGCAAAGTATTCAATACCCCATGCATCACCGGCGAAGTAGTCGTTAACAGACACTTTTTTGGTGGTCAGGAAGTTCTGGTACCAGCCGCCGCCTGCGGAGAAGGTCCAGTTGTCCGGCGTCCAGCTCAGCGCGGTACCGAGGATGTTCTGGTCGTAGGTTTTGCTGTCGCCGTTGTCCGGGTTACGCATGTCCGCGCGGGTATAGTTCCACGCCGCGCCCCAGGTCAGGTCGGTGGTCAGGTGGTAATCCAGACCCAGTGAACCGCCGCCTTTACGCTTGTAGCGCAGGCCGTTGCCCGGCAGGTATTCGCTGTCTTCAAACAGGTAGGATGCATAAATGTCGGCATCACCGACGGTTTTCTTATATTTCAGCATCTGGCGTGAACGGTAAGAACCGTCGTAATCGCCGTTGATCCCGTTACCTGGCGCCTGACCGATCATGTCGTAGTCCCAGATATCGGTTTTCGCGCCCACCACATCATAGTAAACGCTGTTCTGTTGACCGAAGGTCAGCGTACCCCAGGTGTCGCTCTTCAGACCGGTGTAGAGCATACGACGCGTGGTGTCGTGTGCGCCGTCGGCGTAGTGGTGATCCCAGTTAAACTGCGCAGGAATATTGACACCCAGCTCGTAGTAGCTGATCCAGCTGATGTCATCAAACAGGTAGTAATCAGCCGCGAAACGGAAACGGGTGCCGCCGTCAAAGCCGTTACGCTTGTAGCTGTTTTTACCGTCGTCGCCGGTCATGTTCTGGAACTGAGGACGAATACTGCCGCCAACGGTAAAGTTCAGGCGGCTCAGCGGGTTACCCGCCTGAGGATCCTGCTTAAGAACCGTGATTTCCGCCTGAGAAGCGAAGGACGTCAATGCCACTGCCGCGCCGATCGTTGCCGCCAGCGCTGATTTTTTTATAGTCATTATTTTTCCTTAATAGACACGCTGCTAAATATTTAGCGGGTGAATATTAACTGGAAATAATCGGGCCGTGTGGTCGGGTTTTTAATGTTTTGTGCTACTAAATGAGTGGGTATTATCACTTTGTGCTATTTAAACGCTGCACGCCGGCATTAAAACCCGGAGCGCAACTATCACCGTGCTAAATCAACTCGCAAACTGACGGAACAGGGCTTTCCCCTTTAACAGCCGCGTGCCGAGCCAGCCTCCGCAAAGAGAAAGCAGCACCGCGCCGCTGAGAGGCAGGATCAACCAGAGACGCCAGTCAGGCTCCCACGGGAAGTCGAAGACCTTTGTCTGCAGCACCGCCAGCGCCGTTTCTGCGCCAATGGCCGCAACCAGACCCGCCACCAGCCCCAGCAGCGCAAATTCGCTCCAGAGCGTCTTGCGCAGCAGCCGTTTACCAGCTCCCAGCGTCCGGTAGACCACCAGCTCCTGATGACGCTGGCGCATGCCCACCTGCACCTGGGCCAGCAGCAACAGCACGCCGCAGATCGTCACCAGCACCACCATGACCTCCAGCGCGCGGCTCACCTGCTCCAGCACCTGCCCCACCTGTTTGAGGATCGCGCCAATATCCAGCAGGCTGACCGTCGGAAACTCCCGGTTAAGCTGGGTCAGCATGCCGTTGCCGTTTTCCCAGCGGAAGCTGGTGAGCCAGCTCTGCGGCTGTCCGTCCAGCGCGCCCGGCGGGAAGATAAAGAAGAAGTTTGGCCGCAGGCTTTCCCAGTCCACTTTACGCAGGCTGGTGACTTTCGCAGTAAAATCCTGGGTATCGCCGGTAAAGGTGACGCTGTCCCCCAGCCTCACGTTCAGCCGCGTCGCCAGCCCCTCTTCCATCGACACTTCCCCCGCTTTCGGCGGCCATGTGCCTGCAGTAAGCGGGTTGTGGTCAGGGCGTTTCTCCTGCCAGGTCAGGTTCAGCTCGCGGTTCAGCGACTCGTCATTGTTCCCCTCCGCTGGCTGACCATTGATCTGGGTCAGACGCGCGCGCACGATGGGATAGAACGACTCGGGAATGATGTGATGCTCCGCCAGGAAGCCCTTCAGCGGCGTGACCTGCTCAGGGGCAATGTTGATCAGGAAATAGTTCGGGCTTTCCGGTGGAAGCTGCTGCTGCCAGCGATCCAGCAGATCGCCGCGCAGCACCAGCAGCAGCGCCAGCAGCATAAACGACAGCGAAAACGCCGACAGCTGGCTGAGCGTTGACCACGGCTGATGCAGCAGGCGGTTGACAGCCAGGCGCACGGGCAGCGATTTCACCGTGAGCCGCTTCAGGACGTTAAGCAGTATCCAGCCCAGCACGCCGCACAGCAGCGCCAGCACAACCGCCCCGGCCAGTACCGCCCACAGCAGCGTGCTGCCCCCCATCAGCCACGCCAGCAGCCCCACCGCCACGGCAATAATCACCGGAAGGTAGAACTTCAGCGGCCAGACGTTCGCCACCACATCGTTGCGAAGCACGCGCAGCGGCTGCGTCGCGAGCAGCAGGCGGTAGGGGCGTAGCCCCACCAGCAGCGAAATCACCGTCATCGCGCCGATTGCCCACAGCCATGGCCAGAGGCTGGCCGGCGGCAAGGCGGCCGGGAGCACCGGTTTCAGCATCACCATCAGCAGTTTTTCAAACAGCAGCCCCATTATTCCGCCGGTCAGCGCGGACAGAATCAGCAGCATCAGCCACTGGCCGACGATCAGCTTGCGCAGCTGCGCCCTGCCCGCCCCCAGGGTTTTGAGGATCGCCACCAGGTCGTAACGGCTGCGGCAGTAATGTCCCATCGCCACGGCAACCGCCGCCACCGCCAGCAGCAGGGTCAACAGGGCCGACAGCAGCAGGAACTGCTGAGAACGCTCAAGAGATTTACCCAGCGCCCCTTCGTCCTGCTCCAGCCCGTACCAGCGGTGCTCTGGTTTGAGCTGCGGCAGAAGCCATTTTTCGTACGCGTCAAGCTGGGCAGGCGTGCCGCCAAACTTATAGCGCCAGGTGACGCGGCTGCCCGGCTGTACAGCATGGGTTGCCGCGACATCCGCGGTGTTCATCAGCAGGCGCGGCGCGAGCTGGAAGGGGTTAAAGCCGGAATCGGGCTCCTGCACCACCTCCCCGGCAATGTTGAGGGTGGCGTCGCCGACGTCGATGCTATCGCCGGGTTTCAGGTTCAGAAGCGCCATCAGACGTGATGCCAGCAGCACCGTGCCGGGCTTCGGCTTCACCCCTGGCGGGTTGGTCTCCAGTTCGCCGTACATCGGATAGATACCATCTACGGCTTTAACGCTGGCGAGCTGCGGCGTGTCGCCCGCAAAGGTCATGGTCTGGAAGCTTATCTGCTCTCCCACCTTCAGCCCTTCTTTGCGCGCCTCTTCAATCCAGCCCGACGGCACCGGGCGGGAGCTTTCCAGCGCCCGGTCCCCCGCCATAAATTCCCGGCTCTGCTGGCTAAGCCCTTTTTCCATGCGATCGCTGACGCTACCGAGCGCCAGCACGCAGGCCACCGCCAGGCTTAGCGCCAGCCAGACAATCAGCAGCGAGGGCGAGCGCCACTCGCGCCAGAACCAGCGGGTAATCATGCCTCCTCCTGAAGAATACCGTTCACCAGCCGCAGGCGGCGGTCGCAGCGGGCGGCGAGCTGCGGATCGTGGGTCACGAGGATCAGCGTGGTACCGTGCTCGCGGTTGAGCGAAAACAGCAGGTCGGCAATTTTGTCGCCGGTTTTACGGTCAAGGTTACCGGTGGGCTCATCGGCAAACAGGACTTCGGGACGGCCGTTGAACGCCCGCGCCAGCGCCACGCGCTGCTGCTCGCCGCCGGAGAGCTGTGCGGGAAGGTGGTCGAGACGCTTGCCCAGACCGAGCTGCTCCAGCAGCGCCTTCGCGTGCGCCCGGCTTTCACGGCTGTTTTCACCGCGCAACAGCGCCGGGAGTTCGACGTTTTCCAGCGCGTTCAGGGTTGGGATCAGCATGAAGGATTGGAAGACAAAACCAACGTGGCGCGCGCGCAGCGCGGCCCGCGCCTCTTCATCAAGCTGATGCAGCGGTTGCCCGACAAGGTGGACCTCGCCGCTGCTGCCGTCGTCCAGACCGGCCAAAATCGCCAGCAGCGTGGACTTGCCGGAGCCGGATTCGCCAATCAGCGCGATGGTTTCAGCGCGTTTGACAACGAGTTCAACTCCGGTAAGGATGGAAAGCTCGTGTTCCCCCTGACCGACGGACTTCTTAAGATGATGAACTTCAACACTGTTTTCCGCTGGCATTTGCCCTTCCTGTTTTTGATTCTGATGACCTTCCGCGCGGCGGCAGCGGACACGTTACTGGTTCTCGGCGACAGTCTCAGCGCAGGCTATCGCATGGCGGCCAGCGCGGCCTGGCCCGCTCTGCTCAACGACAAATGGCAGAGCAAGACCGCTGTAATCAACGCCAGCATCAGCGGCGATACCTCGCAGCAGGGCCTGTCGCGCCTGCCTGCGCTGCTCAAACAGCATCAGCCGCGTTGGGTGCTGGTAGAGCTTGGCGGTAACGATGGATTGCGCGGTTTCCAGCCTCAGCAAACCGAGCAAACGCTGCGCACCATTTTGCAGGATATCAAAGCGGCAAACGCCCAGCCGCTGCTGATGCAAATTCGCCTGCCCGCCAACTACGGTCGTCGGTATAATGAAGCCTTTAGCGCGATCTATCCTAAGCTTGCCAAAGAGTTTGATATTCCGCTGCTGCCATTTTTCATGGAAGAGGTCTATCTCAAACCCCAGTGGATGCAAGACGACGGGATCCACCCCAATCGCGATGCTCAGCCGTTTATTGCCGACTGGATGGCAACGCGGCTGGCTCCTTTAGTTAAACATGACTCCTGATTAAGCGGAGATCCTGACAGGTAAAGTTATGCAAAAATCGGTCTTAATTACAGGATGTTCCAGTGGAATCGGCCTGGAAAGCGCGCTCGAACTGAAGCGCCAGGGGTTTCGGGTGCTGGCGGCCTGTCGCAAACCCGACGATGTCGAACGCATGAACGGGCTGGGCTTTACCGGCGTGCTGCTGGATATGGACTCGCCGGAGAGCGTTGAACGCGCCGCCGATGAAGTGATCGCGCTGACCGACAATCGTCTGTACGGGCTCTTTAACAACGCCGGCTACGGCGTGTATGGCCCGCTGGATACGCTCTCCCGCGAAACGCTGGAGAAACAGTTTTCGACCAATTTCTTCGGCGTGCATCAGCTCACCATGCGTCTGCTCCCCGCGATGCTGCCCCACGGTGAAGGGCGCATCGTGATGACATCGTCAGTGATGGGGCTGATTTCAACCCCGGGCCGCGGCGCCTACGCCGCCAGCAAATATGCGCTGGAGGCCTGGTCCGACGCCCTGCGCATGGAGCTGCGCCACAGCGGCATCAAGGTCAGCCTGATTGAGCCCGGCCCGATCCGCACCCGCTTTACCGAAAACGTGAACCAGACGCAGGCAGATAAGCCGGTCGAAAACCCCGGCATTGCCGCACGTTTTACCCTCGGGCCAGAGGCGGTAGTGGCCAAAGTGCGCCATGCTTTTGAGAGTGAACATCCCAAAATGCGCTATCCGGTAACGCTGGTCACCCACGCCGTAGGCTGGTTAAAGCGCCTGCTACCGGGCCGGATGATGGACAAAATTTTGCACGGTTGAGTTGAAGCGACGACGCTCATCCCCATGTAAAGAACAAACCGACAAAAGAGAAAGCCGCATGTCCGTACAGAATATCGTCAATATTACAGAAGCTAACCTGCAACAGACCCTTGAACAGTCGATGACCAAACCGGTCCTGTTCTACTTCTGGTCTGAACGCAGCCAACACTGCCTGCAGCTGACGCCGGTGCTGGAAAGCCTTGCTGCGCAGTACAACGGTCAGTTCATCCTCGCGAAGCTGGACTGTGACGCCGAGCCGATGGTGGCGTCCCAGTTTGGTCTGCGCGCCATTCCTACCGTCTATCTCTTCCAGAACGGCCAGCCCGTTGACGGTTTCCAGGGGCCGCAGCCGGAAGAGGCGATCCGCGCCCTGCTGGATAAAGTGCTGCCTCGTGAAGAAGAGCTGAAAGCGCAGGAAGGCATGGCGCTGATGCAGGAAGGTAAATACGACGAGGCGCTGCCGCTGCTCAAAGAGGCGTGGCAGCTGTCGAATCAGAACAGCCAGATTGGCCTGCTGCTGGCGGAAACGCAGATCGCACTGCACCGTTCAGAAGACGCGGAAGCCGTGCTCAAAACGGTTCCGCTGCAGGATCAGGACACCCGCTATCAGGGTCTGGTCGCGCAGATTGAGCTGCTGAAACAGGCGGCGGACACCCCGGAAATTCAGCAGCTGCAGCAGCAGGTTGCCGACAACCCGGCCGATGCCGCGCTGGCAAGCCAGCTGGCGCTGCAGCTGCACCAGGTGGGGCGTAACGAAGAGGCGCTTGAGCTGCTCTTCAGCCACCTGCAAAAAGACCTGGCAGCCGCAGACGGTCAGGCGCGTAAGGTGTTCCAGGAGATCCTGGCCGCGCTGGGCACCGGAGACGCGCTGGCGTCGAAGTATCGTCGTCAGCTGTACGCCCTGCTGTACTGATAAAAAAAAGCCCGGTGGCGGCTTCGCCTTACCGGGCCTACACAAGCCGATATTACCCCGTCTTTTTCAACTGCGACACCACCAGCTGGTGGCGCGCGTTGTAGAACTTCCGATAGGTCAGGTAGCAGGCAATGATGGTTGACAGGCTTGCCGTAGAGAGCAGCATAAACGTCACCATAATCTGATACTTAATCGCTTTTACCGGATCGATACCGGCAAAAATCAGCCCCGACATCATGCCCGGCAGGCTCACCAGCCCCACCGTTTTGGCTGAATCTACCGTTGGGATCAGCGATGAACGAATGCTCTCACGGATCAGCCGCGCCGAAGCCACTTTTGGCGTCGCCCCCAGGCTTAGTTTCTCCTGGAGCTGCTGCTGTTCACTGCTGAAGCGCTGGCCGAGATTGTTATAACAGAGCCCAACGGCCACCATGGCGTTCCCCGCAATCATCCCGGAGATAGGGATAACCTGCATCGGCGTAAACGCAATCGAGCCGGAGAGCACCAGCACCGCCAGCGTGAGCGCCGTCCCGGTGGTAATGGCGATAAACGACGAGATAAACGCCTTATCAATGTATTTACTGCGCTTTTTCGCATTCCACGCCGCGTTAAAGCAAATAAAGAGCACCATGAGCAGCGTCAGCACCGCGTGGTTAACGTTGAAGATATACTTCAGGACATAGCCGACGATGATGAGCTGAATCACCGCGCGGCAGATACTCCACACAATATCTTTTTCCAGCCCCAGCTTTTCCCGGTAGCTGACCACAATCGCAATCAATACCAGCACCATCGAAAAGGCCAGCGATTCGTTGGTAATGTTATGTTCACCCACGGTTTGCCTCCTGCATTTTCCCGCCGTGCGGCTGGAGCGTAATAACGTCATCCGCATGGGTTATCTCGTTAGCGTCGTGCGTCACCCACAGCACGGCAATATTTTGCTCCCGGGCATAGCGATGAATAATCTCGTTGACGTTGCGCTTGTTGACGTCATCGAGCGCGCTGGTGATTTCGTCCAGCAACAACACCTTGGGTAAAAACTGCAGGTTGCGGATCAGCGAGACCCGCTGCTTTTCTCCGCCCGACAGCGAAGTGATGGATTTGGTCAGCGTCTCCTGCGCCAGGCCAAAGCGGGCCAGATCGTGGAGAAACTTTTCCGGCTCCGGCGTTTTATTGCGGATTTGCCACGGGAAAATCAGGTTGTCATAAACCGTATCGCCAAACAGCACGGGGGTTTGCACGCAGTAGGAGACCTGCTGGCGGTAGCTTTCCGGGGACAGCGTTGCGATATCCTCTCCTTCAAACAGAATGGTTCCCTCCGTCGGGCTGAGGAGTGAGGCCACAATTTTCAGCAGCGTGCTTTTACCGCAGCCTGAGGGGCCCGTGATTAATTTAAACTCGCCCGGCGACAGGCTAAACCCGACGTGCTGAAGAATAATGTTTTCTCCAACACGAAATCCAATATCCCTGAGTTGTAATAGTTCTTTTTTATCGTTCATTACGCTTCCGTTAACCGCTTCGTGTAATAACCGCCTGTAGCATAATCCTTTCGTGCGCACAGCGCGAATAGCCTCACGCTAAAGCAAGTGTTAAACTTTTTGTTTGTCATTTGTCTCCACCATCACTACAGGAAGTAAGCAGCATGGCACATATCTTTTATGAGTTTCCTTCCCTGAAGCCTGGTGTTCCTGATGTCGAAACATTAATGGAAGTCATCAAATCGTCGGAACTCACGCGTTTTGTGATTGGTGCAGAGGTGGTGGATTTTGTTAAGAAGGCGCTCATCGTGAACACCACGATCGGCAGCTTCAAAAATTGCTATTTCGCCTTCGACAACGGGACACACTTCCTGGAATTTGACGGCAAGGGAAAATCAAAACGTTTCAGTGAAGTACCCGACTGGTTCGTCTCTCCGGCTGAATTTTCTCGTACCCAGTGGCTTATCAACCACGATCTTGCGGATGTAAAAGCCACCCGATTCATTGACGTGCTGATGTCCTACCCGCTGAAAGAGCGCCGCGCGCACTGTAATTTGTTATTCGGACTGGAGCTGGAAAAGGTGAATGCGGTTCCGGCCGCAGCGTCAGCCGCAGGGAAAATCGGCAATAAAAACGGCAAAACGACCAAACCGCGCGTGACCGATCTGGGATCGTTTGAATTGTTCAGCCAGTTCTTTGCGCGCATGAAAACCGCCGTGCTGGCCGATGTGTTCCCCACCCTGCAGGTCCTGACGGGCATGGATAATCTGACTAAAGCGCCGCATAATTTAAAGCAGGGTATCAGGACGTGGTTCAAGGCCATCGCGGGCGACCTTCCTCCCAATAACAAGCGCGTTGAAGCGGGAAATGCCGTTCTGTTCTGCGCTCCTATTCGCGAACAGATCCAGCGTATCGAAGCGCTGGGGCTGGAGAAGTACTACCAGGGATTATCCAAAGCCATTGCCGAAGCGGGTGATGGATTCATCTCTGACTTTACCTATACTTACGAGCAATAAACACACACTTTCACTCATCACAGCATGCAAAACAGGAGGTTTTTATGCTTATCGTTGTTCCTGTCCTTATTTTCGTTGCGCTGGTTATTGTGGGCGCAGGCGTCAAAATTGTTCCCCAGGGTTATCAGTGGACCGTTGAGCGTTTCGGTCGATATACCAACACGCTCCAGCCAGGCTTAAGCCTGATTGTTCCGTTCATGGACCGGATTGGTCGCAAGATCAACATGATGGAGCAGGTACTGGACATTCCGTCTCAGGAGATCATCTCCAAGGATAACGCCAACGTCACCATCGACGCCGTCTGCTTTATTCAGGTGATTGATGCGCCGAAAGCGGCCTATGAGGTCAGCAACCTGGAGCTGGCGATCGTCAACCTGACGATGACCAACATCCGTACCGTACTCGGCTCGATGGAGCTGGACGAGATGCTTTCCCAGCGCGACAGCATTAACACCCGCCTGTTGCACATTGTCGATGAGGCCACCAACCCGTGGGGGATCAAGGTCACCCGCATCGAGATCCGCGACGTGCGTCCGCCGGCGGAGCTGATCGCCTCCATGAACGCCCAGATGAAAGCCGAGCGAACCAAGCGCGCCTACATCCTGGAAGCCGAAGGGGTGCGTCAGGCCGAGATCCTCAAAGCGGAAGGGGAAAAGCAGTCGCAGATCCTGAAAGCGGAAGGCGATCGTCAGTCCGCGTTCTTACAGGCAGAAGCGCGTGAACGTTCAGCCGAAGCGGAAGCCCGCGCCACTCAGATGGTGTCTGAGGCGATTGCCGCCGGTGATATCCAGGCCGTTAACTACTTTGTCGCGCAAAAATATACCGATGCGCTGAAAGAGATAGGCTCCGCGAACAACAGCAAAGTGGTGATGATGCCGCTGGAAGCCAGCAGCCTGATGGGCTCTATCGCCGGTATTGCCGAGCTGATTAAAGACAGCGGAAACGAGCGTAAAAAATGATTGAGCTGATTGTTGCACATCCTCACGCCTTCTGGCTAAGCCTCGGTGGCTTATTGCTGGCGGCGGAGATGCTGGGCGGCAACGGCTACCTGCTCTGGAGCGGTGTTGCCGCCGTCATTACGGGCCTTCTGGTCTGGATCCTTCCCCTGGACTGGGCGTGGCAGGGCGCACTGTTTGCCGTACTCACGCTGGTGGCCGCGTGGCTGTGGTGGCGCTGGCTCAACCGGCGGGTTATCGAGCAGAAACCGGTGGACGCGCATCTCAACCAGCGCGGACAGCAGATTGTCGGCAAGCGTTTTACGCTCGACACCGCGCTGGTGAACGGGCGCGGGCACATGCGGGTGGGCGACAGCTCGTGGCCGGTGGTCGCCGACGACGACCTCAGCGCCGGCACGCGGGTTGAGGTCATTGCGGTGGAAGGTATTACCCTGCGGGTGAAGGCCTGTTAGACAGAGGCTTTACGATGACAGCAGCCGGCAAGATTGTCGATAATCGGGCAGTCGGCGCTGTCATCCCCCGGACAGGATTCCGCGAGCTGCAGCAGCTGTTCGCGCATCGCCTGCAGCTCAATGATGTGGCGTTCAATCTCGGCCACTTTTTCCAGCGTGCGTTTTTTCACGTCGGCGCTGTGACGCTTCGGATCGTTAAACAGGTTAACCAGCTCGCCGCACTCTTCCAGATTAAAACCGACCTGTCTTGCCTGGCGCAGCAGCGTCAGTTCATCCAGATGCAGCTGCGTGTAGCTGCGGTAGCCGTTTTCACTGCGCAGCGGCGGCGTCACCAGCCCCTTCTCTTCATAAAAGCGGATTGCCTTGCTGGTTAAGCCAGTTTTTTTTGCCACGTCACTGATATTCACATTTCCCCCTTGACCTTCCCCTTGATGGAAGGTTTAACCTTTATAACAGTCAGTGAAAAGCACTGTATCGGTCAACAACTGACCAGATCATTATACGGGAGTTTTGTTATGTCTCACACTATCGACCTGACGCTGGACGGCCTCTCCTGCGGTCACTGCGTCAAACGCGTTAAAGAAAGCCTGGAACAGCGCCCTGACGTTGAAAGCGCTGACGTGACTATCGATCATGCCGCCGTGACCGGCAGCGCCAGCGCGGATGCGCTGATCGATACCATCAAGCAGGCCGGTTACGGGGCGGAGTTAAGCCACCCAAAGGCTAAACCGCTGGCAGAGTCATCATCCCCGTCGGAAGCGCTGACAGCGGCCACTCCTGAGCTTCCGGCAGCGGATGATATTGATGACAGCCAACAGTTGCTGATCAACGGCATGAGCTGCGCCAGCTGCGTCTCCCGGGTACAAAACGCCTTGCAGGCCGTTCCGGGCGTCGCGCAGGCACGGGTAAACCTCGCGGAGCGCACTGCGCTGGTGATGGGCAGCGCCTCCGCCGCAGATTTAGTGCAGGCCGTTGAGAAAGCGGGCTATGGCGCAGAGGCCATCGAAGATGATGCCGAGCGCCGCGAGCGCCAGCAGGAAACGGCTATCGCCACCATGAAGCGCTTCCGCTGGCAGGCGATCGTCGCCCTGCTGGTGGGTATTCCGGTGATGGTGTGGGGCATGATGGGTGACAACATGATGGTCACCGCTGACAACCGCACGCTGTGGCTGGTGATTGGCCTGATTACCCTTGCGGTGATGGTGTTTGCAGGCGGGCATTTCTATACCAGCGCCTGGAAGAGCCTGAAAAACCGCACCGCGACCATGGATACGCTGGTGGCGCTCGGTACCGGCGCGGCGTGGCTCTATTCAATGAGCGTGAACGTCTGGCCGCAGTGGTTCCCGATGGAGGCGCGGCATCTCTATTATGAAGCCAGCGCGATGATTATCGGCCTGATTAACCTGGGCCACATGCTGGAAGCCCGCGCCCGCCAGCGCTCCTCAAAAGCGCTGGAAAGATTGCTTGATTTAACCCCGCCGACGGCCCGCGTGGTCACGGACGAAGGGGAAAAAAGCGTCCCGCTGGCGGAAGTTCAGCCCGGCATGACGCTGCGCCTGACGACGGGCGATCGCGTTCCCGTTGACGGCAAGATAACCCAGGGCGAAGCCTGGCTGGATGAAGCGATGCTGACCGGCGAGCCTATCCCCCAGCAGAAATCAGACGGCGACGCCGTTCACGCCGGTACGGTGGTGCAGGACGGCAGCGTGCTGTTTACCGCCAGCGCCGTCGGCAGCCACACGACGCTGTCGCGTATTATCCGCATGGTGCGCCAGGCGCAGAGCAGCAAGCCGGAAATTGGCCAGCTTGCTGACAGGATCTCGGCCATTTTTGTGCCGGTGGTGGTCGGCATTGCCCTGCTGAGCGCGGCGATCTGGTATTTCTTCGGCCCGGCACCGCAGATTGTTTACACCCTGGTGATCGCCACCACGGTGCTGATCATCGCCTGTCCTTGCGCCCTTGGCCTGGCGACCCCGATGTCGATTATCTCCGGCGTAGGCCGCGCGGCCGAATTTGGCGTACTGGTGCGGGACGCGGACGCACTGCAGCGGGCCAGCACCCTTGACACGCTGGTGTTTGATAAAACCGGCACGCTGACCGAAGGCAAACCGCAGGTGGTGGCCGTCACTACCGCAGGCATTGCGCAAGAGGAGGCATTGCGTCTCGCCGCCGCGCTGGAGCAAGGCTCCAGCCATCCGCTGGCGCGCGCCATTCTCGATAAAGCGAATGCTTCTGCCCTGCCGCCGGTCAGCAATTTCCGCACCCTGCGCGGGCTCGGCGTCAGCGGTGAAGCAGAAGGCCACGCGCTGCTGCTGGGCAACCAGGCATTGCTTAATGAAAACGGTATTGATACCGCCGCCCTGGAAAGCGAGCTGAAGGCGCAGGCGTCACAGGGCGCCACCCCGGTTCTGCTGGCGGTGGATGGCAAAGCCGCCGCGCTGCTGGCCGTGCGCGATCCGCTTCGCCAGGACAGCGTGGACGCCCTGCAGCGCCTGCATCGTGCGGGCTACCGTCTGGTGATGCTGACCGGAGACAATCCGACAACGGCCAACGCCATCGCGAAAGAAGCCGGAATTGATGAGGTCATTGCAGGCGTGCTGCCGGACGGTAAAGCGGACGCCATCAAGAAACTGCAAAGTCAGGGTCGTCAGGTAGCGATGGTCGGCGACGGCATCAACGATGCCCCGGCGCTGGCCCAGGCGGACGTGGGGATTGCCATGGGCGGCGGCAGCGATGTGGCCATTGAAACCGCGGCCATTACGCTGATGCGCCATAGCCTGATGGGCGTTGCCGATGCGCTGGCCATTTCAAAAGCCACGCTGCGCAACATGAAGCAGAACTTACTGGGAGCGTTCGTCTATAACACCCTCGGTATCCCAATCGCGGCCGGTATTTTGTGGCCGCTGACCGGCACGCTGCTTAATCCGGTGGTCGCGGGTGCGGCGATGGCGCTCTCCTCCATCACCGTGGTGAGTAACGCCAACCGTCTGTTGCGGTTTAAACCGAAGGATTGAACGTTGTACCCGTACGCGCTAGCATGAACCTTTCCGTTCATGGAGCGCGTATGGGTCTGTTTAATCGTATAAAAGCATCGTTTCGCGCCCTCTTTCCTCGCCGTTATGCCTGGCCCGGTCTGGATATCTCTCTCCCCGGCGGGCAGCACCTGCATCTGGTCGGCAGTATTCATATGGGTACGCAGGATATGTCTCCCCTGCCACCCGGCCTGATTAAACTGCTGAAACACGCTGATGCGCTGATCGTTGAGGCGGACATTTCGGGTCAGGAGTCGCCGTTTGCCGGACTTGAGAGCGATCTCACCCTGGCGGAGCGCCTGAATGAAACCCAGCTTGCGGAGCTGACGCGCGTCGCGGATGAAACCGGCGTGTCGCTCTCCATGATTGACACCCTGCCGCTCTGGCAAATTGCGATGGTGCTGCAGGCCACGCAGGCGCAGCGTCTGGGACTTCGCGGTGACTACGGCATTGATTACCAGCTGCTGAACGCGGCAAGGGCCCGCAGTATGCCCATCATCGAGCTGGAAGGGACGGACAGCCAGATTGCGCTTCTGCGGCAGCTTCCCGACGACGGCCTGATGCTGCTGGATGATACGTTGACCCACTGGCACACCAACGCGCGCCTTCTGCAGACCATGATTGGCTGGTGGCTGGACGCGCCGCCAGCGGACGGTAAGCTGGCGTTACCGTCGACGTTCAGCGAATCGTTATACGATGTGTTGATGAATGCGCGTAACAAAGCCTGGCGGCAGACGCTGCATGCGTTACCTGCGGGGCATTACGTGGTGGCGGTTGGGGCGTTACATTTGTACGGAGAAGGGAATTTGCCGTCACTGTTGAAATAAAAAAATGGCCAATATTTCTATTGGCCCGTCAAAGAGGAATTTCATCGTTTTTATTATGCCGAAGGAGACCTTCGGTTGAGCCGATTGTCGCTCAAAGTAACCATCACTGCCAATACTATTGCGCAAGATGGTGCTATTTTTTAGACAAACGTCAGGCGTATGCTGTGTGCATGATTTGTCTGTCGTAAGAAGGATAGCTATGACTCCCGCCGTTAAATTACTCGAAAAAAACAACATTTCTTTCCGGATCCACACTTACGATCACGATCCGAATGAAACTAACTTTGGTGATGAAGTGGTGCGCAAACTGGGGCTGAATGCCGACCAGGTTTATAAAACGCTGCTGGTGGCGGTGAATGGCGATATGAAACACCTCGCCGTCGCGGTCACTCCGGTGGCGGGGCAGCTGGATCTGAAGAAAGTCGCCAAAGCGCTGGGGGCGAAGAAGGTGGATATGGCGGACCCGATGGTTGCGCAACGCACCACGGGCTATCTGGTGGGCGGGATCAGTCCGCTCGGGCAGAAAAAACGCCTGCCGACGCTGATTGATGCCCCTTCACAGGAATTTGAAACCATCTTTATATCCGGCGGCAAACGCGGGCTGGATATCGAGCTTGCCGCGGGCGATCTGGCAAAAATGCTGGACGCGAAGTTTGCGGATATTGCGCGCAGGGATTGATGAATGTGCCCGGCAAGCGCAGCGCCGCCGGGCAACACAACCCCACTACTGCCAGCTCACCTCACCTTTCGGCTCGTAGGCATTCACGTCAATCGGCGAATTCTTCTCGATGAACTGCTTCAGCACTTCCGCATCAATAAAGCCGGTATTCACGTAGCCCGGTTTGTTATCGATGTGCGGATAGCCGTCGCCGCCCGTGGCGTTAAAGCTTAACGTTGCCAGACGGTACGTTTTGGCGGGATCAATCGGCTCGCCTTTGATCTTCAGGTCGTTAAGCTTGCCGTCTTTCGCCACAAAGCTGACGTTGGCAAACTGCGGATAGGCCCCGGAATCCGGCTTCATCTGCGCCACGGCGGTCAGGTAGTCAATCACCTCTTTCCCGCTCATGTCGGCATAGACCACCACGTTGCCGAACGGCTGCACCTTCAGGACGTCCTTATAGGTAATGTTTCCACCCTCGATGGAATCACGAATACCGCCGCCGCTCATCACGCCAAAATCAGCGCCGGTGCGCGCGATTTGCGCCGCCAGCACCAGGTGCCCCATATTGGTCTGCACGAAGCGTACTTTACTGCGGTCTCCCTCCAGACGACCGTTTAGCGTGCCGATTTTCACGTCCAGCTGCGCCTTGCCTTTGTTCTGGAACGGCGTCAGCAGGGAGAGCATCTGCTGGTTTTCAGCGATCTCTGGCGTGTAGAGTACGCGCTCACTTTTCCCGTCCGGGTAGGTGACTTTCTTCTTCAGGTTGACCGGGATGAGCTGATAATGGACCAGCTTCATCTCGCCGTTACGGAACTCGAAATCCGCCCGGCCAACGTATTTGCCCCACTCGTGCGCCTGAACAATCCAGATACCGTTCTGACGGTCCGGCGCGCACGGCGTGCCCGGGACGTAGTCCACCTGCTTTTTGTTCTCCGAGGCCATGCACACCGGATCCTGTGAGTGACCGCCCACAATCATTGCCAGCGAGCCCGCAGGCAGGCTGCGCGCCATCTCCACGTCGCCGGGCGCGTTAGAGCCGTGCTCGCCGTTGTCGTAGTGCCCCATGTGCGTGGTGGCGATAATCACGTCCGGCTTTTCGTTTTGCTGCAGCTCCTGAATCACCAGCTTCGCTTCGTCTGCCGGTTTACGGAATTCGATATCGGTGAAGAACTCCGGGTTGCCAATTTTTGCCGTGTCGTCGGTGGTTAAGCCGATGACCGCAATCTTCAGATCCTGACGCTTAAACAGCGCCCACGGCTTAAACAGGCGCTCGCCGGTGCTTTTCTGGTAAATATTGGCGGAGAGGAAGGGGAATTTGGCCCATTTTTCCTGCTGACGCAGCACGGTCAGCGGATTATCGAATTCGTGGTTACCCACGGCCATCGCGTCGTAGCCAATCAGGTTCATGCCGCGAAAATCAGGTTCCGCGTCCTGTAAATCGGATTCCGGCACGCCGGTATTGATATCGCCCCCCGACAGCAGCAGCACGCTGCCGCCCTGGGCCGCCACCTCTTTGCGAATGCCGTCCACCAGCGTTTTTTGTGCCGACAGGCCATATTCGCCGTATTCGCTGCGCCAGAAATGACCGTGGTGATCGTTGGTATGCAGAATGGTGATTTTATAGGTTTTATCTTTTTCATACGCCTGTACAGGCAGGCTTACCAGGCCCCATGCGGCGATGAGCGCCAGCGCGACGCCCCGCTTCATTAACTTCATCTTCTCTCTCCCTGACCAATAGACAAAGGCAAAAATTACAGTGACTAACAAGAATAGACAAATAAGTTTTCAGAATTGCGACTTTCTTCAAATGTCCCGGGCGGGTATGTTAGTCGGATAATAATTACACCCTGCATAACTAATAACTAAAGACGTGGTACTTCTCTCTATGGCAATCAGTGAATCAACCCAGCCCGTTCCGGGCGCACCGGCGTCGCGCACCTCCTTTAAGGTCTTAGGCGCAATCAGTCTCTCGCACCTGCTCAACGACATGATCCAGTCGTTGATTCTGGCCATTTATCCGCTACTTCAGTCCGAGTTTTCGTTAACCTTCGTGCAGATCGGGATGATCACCCTGACCTTCCAGCTGGCTTCCTCGCTTCTGCAGCCCGTGGTGGGCTACTGGACGGATAAATACCCGATGCCGTGGTCGCTTCCGATTGGCATGTGCTTTACCCTAAGCGGGCTGGTGCTGCTGGCCATGGCCGGGAGTTTTGAAGCCGTTCTGATTGCCGCCGCGCTGGTGGGCACCGGCTCGTCCGTTTTCCATCCGGAGTCTTCACGCGTGGCGCGCATGGCCTCCGGGGGGCGTCACGGTCTGGCGCAGTCGCTGTTCCAGGTAGGCGGTAACTTTGGTAGCTCTCTCGGCCCGCTGCTGGCCGCGGTGATCATCGCTCCGTATGGCAAAGGCAACGTGGCCTGGTTTGTCCTGGCCGCACTGCTGGCCATTATCGTACTCGCGCAGATCAGCCGATGGTATGCCGCTCAGCATCGCGTGAATAAAGGTAAACCTAAAGCGAAGATTATCAATCCCCTTCCGCGTAATAAGGTTATCCTGGCGGTTTCCGTGCTGCTGGTACTGATTTTCTCGAAATACTTCTATATGGCGAGCATCAGCAGCTATTACACCTTTTATCTGATGCAAAAATTCGGATTATCGGTACAAAACGCGCAGTTCCACCTGTTTGCCTTCCTGTTTGCCGTCGCGGCCGGTACGGTCATTGGCGGGCCTGTGGGGGATAAGATTGGGCGTAAATATGTTATTTGGGGCTCTATCCTCGGCGTGGCGCCGTTTACCCTTATTTTGCCGTACGCCAGCCTTGAATGGACGGGGATTTTAACCGTGATCATTGGTTTTATCCTCGCTTCCGCCTTTTCCGCCATTCTGGTCTATGCCCAGGAGCTGCTGCCTGGCCGTATCGGTATGGTTTCCGGTCTCTTTTTCGGTTTCGCCTTCGGCATGGGCGGGCTGGGCGCGGCGGTGTTGGGGATGGTGGCGGATCACACCAGCATCTTCCTGGTCTATAAAATCTGCGCTTTCCTGCCACTTCTTGGGATGTTGACCATATTCCTGCCTGATAACCGTCACAAAGCGTAAATTACGGGTAGCCAAAGTTAAACTTTGGCTACCTGATACCCTGATGCCATAAGGGTTTCTTCTTCCTCACCTCACTGAATTTATCAAAACGCGCTTTTTTACGTGCATATTGCTGTTTTATTCAAACTTCAACAATAATTCATAAACATAAGGGTAAAAATTGTCATAAACTATTACTCGGTTTTTGGTTTTCGCCAAAAAGGAACACCCACAACGAAAGGAGACGGAATGCACCACGCCACACCGCTTATCACCACCATTGTTGGTGGACTTGTGCTCGCTTTTATCCTCGGCATGATTGCCAATAAGCTGCGTATTTCTCCTCTTGTCGGCTATCTGTTAGCGGGTGTACTGGCGGGACCGTTTACGCCAGGCTTCGTGGCGGATACCAAGCTGGCTCCTGAGCTGGCGGAATTGGGCGTGATTCTGCTGATGTTTGGCGTCGGCCTGCACTTCTCCCTGAAGGATCTGATGGCGGTAAAGTCGATCGCCATACCGGGAGCGATCGCCCAGATTGGGGTGGCGACGCTGCTGGGAATGGCGCTTTCGGCGGTACTGGGCTGGTCGCTGATGACCGGCATCGTATTTGGGCTGTGTCTCTCCACCGCCAGCACCGTGGTGCTGCTGCGCGCGCTTGAAGAGAGACAGCTGATAGACAGCCAGCGCGGTCAGATCGCAATTGGCTGGCTGATTGTTGAAGACCTGGTGATGGTCCTGACGCTGGTACTGCTGCCTGCCGTCGCCGGGATGATGGAAAAAGACAACGTCGGTTTTGCCTCGCTGGCGCTGGATATGGGCATCACCATCGGTAAGGTGGTGGCGTTTATCGCCATCATGATGCTGGTGGGACGCCGTCTGGTGCCGTGGATCATGTCCCGCAGCGCGGCAACCGGCTCGCGCGAGCTGTTTACCCTCTCCGTGCTGGCGCTGGCGCTGGGTATCGCTTTTGGTGCCGTAGAGCTGTTTGATGTCTCCTTTGCCCTGGGCGCGTTCTTCGCCGGGATGGTGCTGAACGAATCCGAGCTGAGCCACCGTGCGGCGCACGACACGCTGCCGCTGCGCGATGCGTTTGCCGTGCTGTTCTTCGTCTCCGTCGGGATGCTGTTTGACCCGCTGGTGCTGATCCAGCAGCCGTTGGCCGTGCTGGGCACGCTGGCGATCATTATTTTTGGCAAGTCGCTTGCCGCCTTCTTCCTGGTGCGGATGTTCGGCCACTCCCCGCGGACGGCGTTGACCATCGCCGCCAGCCTGGCGCAGATCGGTGAGTTCGCCTTTATTCTGGCCGGTCTGGGCATGGCCCTGAATCTGCTGCCGCAGGCGGGGCAAAACCTGGTGCTGGCGGGGGCGATTCTGTCGATTATGCTGAACCCGGTGCTGTTTGCCCTGCTGGAAAAATACCTCGATAAAACCGAAACGCTGGAAGAACAGACGCTGGAAGAGGCCATCGAAGAAGAGAAGCAGATCCCGGTGGATATTTGCAATCATGCCCTGCTGGTCGGCTTTGGCCGCGTGGGCAGCCTGCTCGGTGAGAAGCTGATGGCACAGGGCATTCCGCTGGTGGTGATTGAGACCTCACGCACCCGCGTCGACGAGCTGCGCGAGCGCGGTATTCGTGCGGTGCTGGGCAATGCGGCAAACGAAGAGATCATGAATCTGGCGCATCTTGACTGCGCGCGCTGGCTGCTGCTGACCATACCTAACGGCTATGAAGCGGGTGAGATTGTGGCTTCCGCACGCGAGAAGTGCCCAACGATTGAGATTATCGCCCGGGCGCACTATGACGACGAGGTGGAGTATATTACCGAGCGCGGTGCTAATAAGGTGGTGATGGGCGAGCGCGAAATTGCGAACACGATGCTGACGCTGCTGGAGAATCCGCCGGTTGAAGAGGCTGTGACGAGTTAAGTTTTGAGCGGTCTGATGCCCTTACCCTGACCCTCTCACACAGGGAGAGGGAATAAACACTAAAAACGGCAACCCCAGGTTGCCGTTTTGCTTTTATCTGTCCCAGTAGGCCTCTTCGAGGCTGTCTTCCCGTTCCGGCAGGCCGCGCGTTAAGCGCGGGGAGTGCTGGTTCAGCACCTGATAGCTCACGCGGTTGGCATATTTACACACCTGCGCCAGTGAGGAATAGGTCAGCCAGCTGAACTTGTGCTTGCTGGAGTTCGGCACGTTGGTTTTGTGGTAGGCGTTAGCGGTGATGTCGTGCAGCAGTGCGGCCAGCGCGCCGTCGCCCGCACCGTTGGTGTTCATGATCTTCTCCGGCCCGCCCATGTATGGCGCGATATGAGAGTAGATACGCAGCGGATTCACGCAGTCTTTGTAGCGCATGCCGCGGCTGAACTCGTACTGGTTGAACTCGGCAATCGCACCGGGCAACAGCGGGTGCTGGGTTTTGCGTTTGCTCTCTTCTTCCGTGAAGCCCGCCATGTACAGACCAACCGGGCCGGCGGTGCAGAGCACCAGATCCACCCAGTCCAGCGCTTTGTCAGACGCCAGCAGCGGATCGCTTTCACCGGTCAGCGCTTCGGCCTCTTCTTCGTTCATTGCCAGAATCGAGACGTGCTCTTTCAGGAACGCCTGCCACCACTCCGGGTTATCGGCGATAACAAATTTTGTGCCCAGCGTCAGAACGACAGGCACGTTGTATTTCTTCGCGTACTCAATCGCTTTCATGGTCGCTTCCGGCATCGGCTCGCCCGGCTTGCAGCGCACCAGGTAGGAGGTCAACACCAGCGCCGAGGCGCCCGCGATCACCTCTTCCGGAATACTCTCGGCGCGCAGCTTGTTCATATGACCCGGGCTAATGGCAAAGGTACGCTCGCCGGAATCGCTAATCAGCGTAAAGCAGCGGCCAATAGGCCCGTCGACGCCCTGAAGGTAGTTGAGATCGGTACGGCTGGAGGTGTTGCAGAGATAGCGGTAGGCATAGCCACCGATTTCGATATTGCTGCACATCACGCCGAGCAGCACCGAGCGGTCGTCGGCCAGCACGGAGTAGTTATGCATGGTATTGCCGATGGTGCCACCGGCGAACTGATGGGTAATCAGGTTTTCGCGCACCAGCTCCTGGTACAGCGCTTCGGCAACGTCGTCCTCAATCACCAGCGAGTGACCCGCGCTCAGACCGTAACGGGCGACAAACGCATCATCCACTTTCGCTTCAATGTCCACCAGCGTCTGATCGATACCGACGACCCACGCCGCGCTGGTTTCGTTTTCTGGCTGGATTTGCTGCAGGAGCGGATCGCGGGCATCAACGGGGAAGTAGTGTTTGGATTTGCGTTTACCGGGAAATTTCATGGCCTGAACTGTACGAAGAATATGGGCCGGGAATGGTAGCACAAACCCGGCCCGGAGTGCGATCAGCGGCCGTTCGTTACCAGCGAGACCATCATGTCGATATGCTCAGGGGAGTCGTTAAGTGCCGGAATGTACTCGTACTTTTCGCCGCCAGCCTCAAGGAAAAATTCCCGGTTTTGCACCGCGATCTCCTCCAGCGTTTCCAGACAGTCGGCCGAGAAGCCCGGCGACATTACCTGGATGTGCTTCACGCCCTTCTCGCCGAGCATTTTGAGGGTTTCATCGGTATAAGGCGTCAACCACGGCTCGCGACCGAAGCGCGACTGGAAGGTCATCATCACCTTTTCCGGCGGCAGGCCAAGGGCGGAGACCAGCTCGCGCGTGGTATCGCGGCAGCGCTGCGGATAATCATCCCCTTCATTGGCGAAACGCTGCGGGATCCCGTGATAGGAAAGCAGCAGCAGATCCGGCTCGCCGTGTTTTTCAAACGACGCGCGCGCGCTGTTGGCGAGCGCCTGGATGTAGAGATCGTTATCCGCGTAGTCGCGAATAAAGGTCACGCCCGGAATGCGGCGGCGGGTCGCCAGAATGCGGGCCAGCTCGTCCCAGACGGCGGCCACCGTCGAGCAGGAGTACTGCGGGTAGAGCGCCAGCACGACGATATGGTCCACGCCCTGCGCCAGCAGGGATTCCACCGCGCTTTCGAGGGACGGTTTTCCGTAGCTCATGCCAAGCGCGACGGGCATATCCGGCAGGCGGGCGGCCAGCGCCTTTTCCTGACGACGGCTATAAACCATTAGCGGCGAGCCCTCTTCCATCCAGACGGACTGATAGAGTTTGGCGACGCGCGGGGAACGAATCGGCAGAATGACGCCACGCAGCAGCGGCCACCAAAGCAGTCGCGGGAAATCCACGACGCGCGTGTCGCTTAAAAATTGTCGCAGGTAGCGTTTTACCGCGTCTGATGTAGGTGCTTCTGGAGTGCCCAGATTGGCAAGCAGGATGCCGGTTTTCGCCTGACTCATTCACGCCTCTTAACCATTTGATAGGTTGTCAATTGTAGCGGAAATGCGTTTAAACGAAACCCATTGCTGTAATAGGTAAGATGAGAATATTTCTCACCCGGAGGACCCGGGTGAGAGTAATGCAATTAGCCGAGGATTTTTTCCAGCTCTGCACGTACGTCAGCCACGGCTTTGGTGCCGTCAACTTTGGCGTATTTGGTGTTACCCGCCTGCGCTTCTTTGGTGTAGTAGCCGATCAGCGGCGCGGTCATCTGATGGTATTCCACCAGGCGTTTACGCACGGTCTCTTCCTGATCGTCTTTACGGGTGGTCAGCTCTTCGCCGGTCACGTCGTCTTTGCCTTCAACCTTAGGTGGGTTGAATTTGATGTGGTAAACGCGGCCAGAAGCAGCGTGTACGCGACGGCCAACGATGCGGTCAACGATCAGCTCGTCCGGTACGTCGAACTCCAGAACGTAGTCCACGTTGATGCCCGCTTCTTTCATGGCGTCAGCCTGAGGAATGGTGCGTGGGAAGCCGTCCAGCAGGAAACCATTACGGCAGTCTTCCTGCGCAATGCGCTCTTTGACCAGAGCAATAACCAGCTCGTCGGTCACCAGCTTGCCTGCGTCCATGATGTCTTTCGCTTGTTTACCCAGCTCGGAGCCAGATTTTACAGCGGCGCGCAGCATGTCACCGGTGGAGATTTGCGGAATACCGTATTTCTCCATGATGAACTGAGCCTGAGTTCCTTTACCCGCGCCCGGAGCGCCAAGCAGAATAATACGCATTGCGAAAATCCCCTCAAAAGTCGTTTCAATTTTTCAAAAGCGCTAAACAATACCACCAGAACGGACATCGCTCAAGGAAGGCGGGAAGGCTGAAACGGTTAACGGAGGGAGATTATTTGGGTTAGTGCGGTCTGGAGCCCTCACCCCGGCCCTCTCCCACGGGAGAGGGAGAAGACCAGGGGAGGCGTGGTCAATTACGCCAGCAGCAGCGCATTCACACGTTTAATGAAGAGGTTAGGATCTTCCAGCGTGCCGCGCTCGGCCAGCAGGGACTGATCCAGCAGCAGTTCAACCCACTCGGCAAAGCGGGCGTCGTCCTGGGTATCCGCCGCGCGTTTCACCAGAGGATGATCCGGATTAAGCTCAAAGATATATTTCACTTCCGGTACCGCCTGGCCCGCCGCAGCGAACAGTTTCGCCATCTGGGTGCTCATTTCGTCCGCATCGGTGGTGACAATGGCCGGGGTGTCGGTCAGACGGTGCGTGAAGCGCACCTCTTTCACGCGCTCGCCCAGCAGGGTTTTCACGCGCTCAACGAACGGCTCCAGCGCCTTCTCGGCTTCTTTCGCGCTTTCGTCAACTTCATCCGCCAGCTTGTCGATGGACTCGTCGGCTTTGGCTACGGACTGGAACGCCTTACCGTCGAACTCGGTCAGATAGTTCATCATCCACTCGTCGATGCGGTCTGAAAGCAGCAGCACTTCGATGCCTTTCTTACGCAGCAGCTCCAGGTGCGGGCTGCTCTTCGCCGCCGCGTAGCTGTCGGCGGTGATGTAGTAGATCTTCTCCTGCCCTTCTTTCATGCGGGAGACGTACTCTTCCAGCGACACGGTCTGCGCGGAGGAGTCGGTATGCGTAGAGGCGAAGCGCAGCAGTTTGGCGATCGTTTCAACGTTCGCGGTGTCTTCTGCCGGGCCTTCTTTCAGCACCAGGCCGAACTGTTTCCAGAAGGTCTGATATTTTTCCGCATCGTCTTTCGCCAGTTTTTCCAGCATCTGCAGCGCACGTTTGGTCAGGGCGTTGCGCAGGTTACGGGTGACGGTGCTGTCCTGCAGAATTTCACGGGAGACGTTCAGCGGCAGATCGTTGGAATCTATCAGACCACGCACGAAGCGCAGGTAGTTCGGCATGAATTGCTCGGCGTCGTCCATGATGAAGACGCGCTGCACGTACAGCTTCAGGCCGTGCTTGTGATCGCGGTTCCACATGTCCCACGGCGCCTGTGCCGGAATGTACAGCAGGCTGGTGTACTCCTGCTTACCTTCCACGCGGTTGTGGCTCCAGGTAAGCGGGTCGGTAAAGTCGTGGGCGATATGCTTATAGAACTCGTTGTATTCGTCGTCTTTAATTTCAGACTTATTGCGCGTCCACAGCGCCTGCGCCTTGTTGATCTTCTCCCAGGAGACCACGGTTTCACCGTCTTTCTCTTCCTGTTTTTCAATCTCTACCGGCAGGGCGATGTGATCGGAATATTTGCTGATGATGGAGCGCACGCGCCAGTCGTTCAGGAAATCATCTTCCCCTTCACGCAGGTGCAGGGTGATTTCGGTGCCGCGATCCGTCTTGGTGATGTCATCAACGGTGTATTCACCTTCCCCTTTGGATTCCCACAGCACGCCGTTCTCGGCGCTGTCGCCCGCCGCGCGGGTGCGCACGGTGACTTTGTCGGCCACGATGAACGCCGAGTAGAAACCGACGCCGAACTGGCCGATGAGCTGGCTGTCTTTCGCCTGGTCAGAGCCCATGGACTCAAGGAACGCTTTGGTGCCGGATTTGGCGATGGTGCCGAGGTGGTCGATCACCTCGTCGCGGTTCATCCCGATGCCGTTATCGGCGATGGTCAGGGTGCGGTTCTCTTTATTGAACGAGACGCGCACGCGCAGCTCGCCGTCGCCTTCGTACAGGTCCGGGTTAGACAGCGCGCGGAAGCGCAGCTTGTCCGCCGCGTCCGAGGCGTTGGAAATCAGCTCACGCAGGAAAATTTCTTTGTTGGAATACAGGGAATGGATCATCAGGTGCAGAAGCTGTTTTACTTCTGACTGGAAACCACGGGTTTCTTGTCCTTTCATCTATGTCGACCTCAACAATGCCATTTAATGGGGTTGTAAAACGTTGAGTGAGAGATGGGGATAAGGGGGGAAATTTTCAAGCGGAGGCCGCGCGCGCAGCCTCCGTTTGGTCAGAAAATAATCTTGTGACGCCCGGCCAGAGAGTGCGACAGCGTGGTGCCGTCGACCATCTCCAGCTCGCCGCCCACCGGCACGCCGTGGGCGATGCGGCTGGCGTCAACGCCGTACTGCGAGCACAGTTCGGCGATGTAGTTGGCGGTTGCTTCCCCTTCCACCGTTGGGTTGGTGGCGAGGATCACCTCTTTGATGGTTTCGGACTCAAGACGCTGTTCAAGGCGGTCAAGACCGATATCATCCGGGCCGATGCCGTCCAGCGGGGAGAGATGCCCCATCAGCACGAAGTAGCGGCCGGAAAACTGCCCGGTTTGTTCGATGGCGTAGATGTCCGCCGGACTCTCCACCACGCAAATCTGACCGTTCTCCTGACGACGCGGGTTCGTACAGATGTTACACACATCCTGCTCGGTAAAGGTGCGGCAATCCGCACAGTGACCAATTTCTGACATGGCGCGGGTTAAAGCCTGCGCCAGGCGCATCCCGCCGCTGCGGTCGCGCTGCAATAGCGTAAACGCCATGCGCTGCGCCGACTTCGGGCCAACGCCCGGCAGGCAGCGCAGTGCTTCCATTAACTGCGTGAGCAGCGGACTGGTCTGCATCAGAATGGCATCTTGAAGCCAGGCGGCAGCTGCATACCGCTGGAAACAGAGGCCATTTTCTCTTTCTGAGTTTCGTCGATACGGCGAGCGGCATCGTTAAACGCGGCGGCAACCAGATCTTCCAGCATCTCTTTGTCGTCTTCGAGCAGGCTCGGGTCGATTTCCACGCGACGGCAGTTGTGCGCACCGTTGATGGTCACTTTGACCAGACCGGCACCGGACTCACCCGTGACTTCCAGCTGAGCGATCTCTTCCTGCATCTTCTGCATTTTTTCCTGCATCTGCTGAGCCTGCTTCATCAGGCCACCCAGACCGCCTTTTCCACCAAACATAGGCTTCTCTCTTCTTTCACGTTTAAGGATTACAACCGTAAGTCAGACTCACGATCAAATGGGGCGAATACTCTCTTCATCCAGATCGGCGTCGAAGAACCGGCGCAGGGTCTGAATGTTGTTATCCGCAATAATCGCCTCGCGCGCCTGCGCGAGCTTTTCTTCATAAATAGCCTGGCGCCACTCGAGCGGCGTTTTCACTGCCGGATTATCATCTTCAATGATAGTCAATTCAACCGGCGCACCCTGTAATGCGGTGAGCGCCTCCGCCAGCGCCTTTTGCGCGCCAGGAGAATTGAGGTGCCGCTGACCCGGACGCAGGTGCAAACGCACCTGATTGCCGTCCTGCTCTTTCCAGGCGTTCAGCGCGACCTGCTCAACCAGCTTCGGCAGCTGGAGTTTGCTGACCTCGGCGGACCAGGCGTCGCGCGCAATAGACTCTTCGGCAAGCTTCGCGGAAAGCTCCGGCGTTTTCTCATGCTCCAGCGCCTTTTTCAGCGCTTTCGGGGTGGCGACCACTTCCTTCACCTCTTCGGTGATGGTGGTTGCCTTCCAGCGGTAAGCCTCTTCTTTCACCGGGGCTTTCTGCTCGAGCGCGGACGGTGCAGGACGCGACTGTACGCGCTCCGTTACCGAGGCCAGTCGTTCAAGCGCGGCGTTGTTCACCGGCCGCGCTCTTGCAGGCGCTGCCGGTTCACTCTTTTTTGGTTTGGTTACTCCCTGGGCACGCTGCAGCTGGCTGCGTGCGGCAAGCACCGAACTGGTGGCATCCGACAGCGGCACGTTTTGCTGCGGCGGCGGTGTCGGCTGCGGTGGCACCTGCTGCGGCGACATCACCGCCGTAGGGGCGACCGGCGCGAAAGACTGCCGCGGCACTTCCGGCTCCGGCAATGGCATGCGCGGGTGGAACGCCAGCGCGCGCAGCAGCGTCATTTCAACGCCCATTCGCGGATCCGGCGCGAACGGTAGCTCTTTGCGGCCTATCAGCAGCGTCTGGTAGTACAGCTGCACGTCGGCAGGCGGCACGGTGCGGGCAAGCTCACGCATCCGCTGTTCAATAGCGGCCATATCCGCGCCGATGGCGGACGGAGAAAGCTGCAGCATCGCCACGCGGTGCAGCAGGCTGAGCATCTCGACCAGCAGCCCTTCCCATTCAATACCCCGGGCAGCGGCCGCATTCACCTGCGACATCACGCGTTCGCCGTTGGCGGCAATCATCGCTTCGATAAGCGACAGCGCCTGATCGTCATCCAGCGTGCCGAGCATGGTGCTGACCGCCTCGGTGGAGAGCTTGCCGTCACCGCTGGCAATCGCCTGGTCGGTCAGGCTGAGCGCATCACGCAGGCTGCCGTCCGCCGCGCGGGCCAGCAGTTGCAGGGCGCGCGGTTCGTGGACAATTTTCTCTTCATCAAGAATGTGCTCAAGCTGAGCGCGGATCTGCTCAACGTCCAGCGCCTTTAGGTGGAACTGCAGGCAGCGTGACAAAATCGTGACCGGCAGCTTTTGCGGATCGGTGGTCGCCAGCAGGAACTTCACGTGCGCGGGCGGCTCTTCCAGAGTCTTCAGCAGGGCGTTAAAGCTGTGGCGCGACAGCATGTGCACTTCATCGATCAGGTAGACCTTGAAGCGACCGCGCGCCGGGGCGTACTGCACGTTATCGAGCAGATCGCGGGTATCTTCCACTTTGGTGCGCGAGGCGGCGTCGATCTCGATCAGATCGACAAAACGCCCCTGCTCGATCTCCCGGCAGTTATCACACACGCCGCACGGCGTGGCGGTGATCCCGGTTTCGCAGTTAAGACCTTTTGCCAGCAAACGGGCAATAGAGGTCTTACCGACGCCGCGGGTGCCGGAAAAAAGATAGGCGTGATGGATGCGACCTAGCGACAAGCCGTTCGCCAGGGCCGTCAGCACATGTTCCTGACCGACAACGTCAGCAAAGGTTTGTGGTCGCCATTTACGGGCTAACACCTGATAACTCATGGGCAGGCTCTGCAACGCTGGAAGGTGAATTTATGGAGGGGAATGCTATCACAACCTCACCCATTGAGCGAGGTTGTGAAAACCGGGATTAATGGCCCGGGAAAGGCACCAGGCTGTAGCTGGTAATACCCTGTTTTTCCAGGCGCTGTTCACCGCCAAGATCGAACAGGTTGATGATGAAGGCCGCGTCGGTCACTTCACCACCCAGACGACGGATCAGCTTCACGGTCGCTTCAATGGTACCGCCGGTTGCCAGCAGATCGTCCACCACCAGCACCTTGTCGCCAGGCTTGATCGCGTCAACGTGGATCTCCAGCTGATCGGTGCCGTACTCCAGCTCATAGCTCTCAGCAATGGTTTCACGCGGCAGCTTGCGCGGCTTACGCACCGGCACAAAACCCACGCCCATTGCCAGCGCAACCGGTGCGCCAAACAGGAAGCCACGGGCTTCGGTACCTACTACTTTGGTGATCCCGGCGTTTTTATAACGCTCGACCAGCAGTTCAATGCTGAGCGCGTACGCTTTCGGGTCTTCCAGCAAGCTGGTGACATCACGGAAAAGAATGCCAGGCTTTGGATAGTCCTGGATACTTTTGATGCTGTTTTTCAGATATTCAAGCTGCTGTGCAGTTGCGGTCATCGGTTTTGCCTAAATGAAACAGTGTTACTCACAGCGCGCAACGAGTCGGCCAAGGCAACAATTGTTTAACCTTTGACCAGGCGCACCTGTGCTCGAAAACGGTCGAATTTACTGGCTGTGCGCAATAATTGCAACAGCCATGATAAGGCTTCAGTGCTTTTGTTGCTTTTCATCAACCACGGGGATCCGCCACATGAAGATAAGCAGGCAGGAGAGGATCGCCAGCAGCAGAATGCGTACCCACATCATTTTCACCAGCCATAATGAAATAGCGAAGGTGATAAGGATCACCGCGATCGCGCGCGGCTTCGCGCCGGGCGGCATGGCCCGGTGTTTTTGCCAGTGCCGCAGATAGCCGCCAAACCACGAGCGATAGAGCAGCCAGTGGTGAAAACGCGGCGACGAGCGGGCGAAGCACCAGGCCGCAAGCAGGATAAACGGGGTGGTCGGCAGCAAGGGTAAAAACACGCCCAGCGTGCCAAGCACTACCGCGAGCCAGCCAATGATGATTAAAATAGTACGCTTCATAATGCGAATCGTTATCAAACTGAACGGCTACTTTACCACTGGAGAGCGCCTTGAAAACAGCACTGCTTCTTGAGAGGCTGCAAAATCAGCTCATTGCTCTGCGGGAGCAGGCTACACCGCTGATGGGGCACGCCACGCTGAAACCGCGCTTTGACCGGCAGCTTTTTCGTACCCGCAGCACCGTCATTCAGGATTATCTGGCGGAAGCGCAGACCAACCTCGACGAGCTTCGCCATGCGGTTGAGAGTGAACAGCAGGAACAGGTGGCGTGGCTCGCAGAGCATCTCACAGAGCAAATCACCGCTCTGCATCGCGAAATCGCCGCCTGGCCGCTGCGCGCCTGGGACAGCGCCTCGCCAAGGCTCGGTAAATGGCAGCGCAAGCGGCTGGAGAACCAGGAGTTTGAGCGCCGGCTGTTTGAGATGAAGCGCGAGCGCGAGACGCGGCTGAACAACAGCGAAACGCTGGAAGAGCAGCAGCTATTGATGCGCGAGATTAGCGCGCTGGAAGGACGTATCGTCCGCTGCCGTCAGGCGCTGGATGAGATTGAGCGCGTCATTGAACGTTTGACCCGTTAACAGGAGCCACGCCCATGTCACTGGAAAATGCACCCGATGAGGTCAAGCTGGCCGTCGATTTGATTATGCTGCTGGAGAATCATGAGATCCCCGCCGAAACTGTGCTTAAAGCTCTGGACATCGTGCGGCGGGATTTTGAAGCAAAGGTGAAGGCCTGTTGCCCTCACCCTAACCCTCTCCCACAGGGAGAGGGAAAAAAATAGATTACGCCGGAGTCGGATCGTCACCCTTAATGTCGCGCTTCACTTCCGTATGCTCATCACCTTTCTCGTTACGCAGGTGAACCTCGAGCTGGTTGAAGGCGATATTAATATCGTTTTCACGGCACAGGCGATCGATAGAACGGTTGAGTTCATCCACCGTGTAGCTGCGGTCACGCAGCTCGCGCACGTATAAACGCAGCTCGTGATCCAGCGTGCTCGGCCCAAAGGTGGTGAAGAAGACCGCAGGGGCCGGATCGTGCATCACTTTCGGATGTTCTGACGCCGCCTTCAGCAGCACCTCTTTCACCTTCTCCAGATCCGATCCATAGGCAACGCCCAGGCGGATCACCACGCGCGTCACCGTATCGGAGAGCGACCAGTTGATCAGACGCTCGGTCACGAACGCTTTGTTCGGGATGATCACCTCTTTGCGATCGAAGTCGGTGATGGTAGTGGCGCGAATACGGATCTTGCTGACCGTACCGGAGAAGGTGCCGATGGTGACGGTATCGCCGATTCGTACCGGACGTTCGAACAGGATGATCAGGCCGGATACGAAGTTACCGAAGATCTCCTGCAGGCCAAAACCAAGACCGACCGAGAGGGCCGCCGCCAGCCACTGCAGTTTATCCCACGAGACGCCAAGCGAGCCAAAGACCGTCATCGCCCCAACAATAATGATCACGTAGTTGAGGATCGTGGTAATGGCGTAGGACGCCCCCTGGCGAAGATTCAGACGTGACAGAAGCAGCACTTCAAGCAAACCTGGCAGGTTGCGGATCAGCGCCCAGGCTACCACCGACGACACCAGCGCAAACAGCAGGCTGCCCATGGTCACGCTTTTCATGACCGCCGCGCCCGCTTCGGTACCGTTGTATTGCCAGAGGGTAATACTGTCGAGATAGGCGAAAACGGTAATAAGATCGGACCAGATAGCCCAGAACACCACCGCAAACAGGGCGATCATCACAAGCATGGTGATACGCAGCGTCTGCTGGTTAACCTGCTCCAGGGCGATGGTCGGCTCTTCCTGCGGCTCCGCGCCCTCGGCCCCCTCTTTCACCTGATGCTGACGACGCGCGATGGCACGGCGATAGGCAATGCGGCGGGCCGCGACGCTTAAGCCGCGCAGCACGGTCTGATAGAGCAGGTTCCAGACGATCACCAGATAGACCGTTTCAATCCAGCGCCCGGAAAGGCGCAGCGTGGTATAGAAGTAGCCCGTTGCCGTCAGCACCATCAGCGCCAGCGGAATGATCGCCAGCACCGTCACGGTGGCCAGGCGAATATTGTGGGACTCTTTATCACGCCAGCTGTCACGGCACATCGGCCACATCAGGATCGCAATCAGCAGCAGGTTCAGCAGGATGACCAGCTGGCCCAGCACGTCATCCATCAGGTGCAGCGGAGAAAGCTCAGAGACAACCGACCAGAAGTGCAGCGGCAGGAGCGCCAGGCTGATGCGCACGATCTGACGACGCCAGTGGCTGGTCAGCTGTGCAGGCATGTTGAAATGGCGCACCGCCACGCCGTCTTTTTCCAGCACCTTCCAGCACACGCCAAACACCAGCCAGAACAGCGCCAGTTTTTTACTGAACGCCCACAACAGATCGCTGACGTTGAGCTGCATGGTGAGCAGAATCAGCCCCACAGCCAGAATAATCAGGCACACCGGCAGGGCGCGGATGAGATCGATGAGAATCGCTTTTGGCGTGTGGAGCTGGCTATCGTTGCGCAGCTGCCCCACTTCGGACGCCAGCTTCTCCTGATATTTTTTCAGCCAGCCCAGACGCCAGCGGATCAGGCCGGCAATCAGCAGCAACGGTAAACCGGCCAGGAAAGCAATCATTACCGCAGGCCAGGCTTTCTCCCAGTTTACGGTGATCTTCATGCTCTTAATCTGTGTTTTCAACGTCTCCGGGAAGGATTTGACCCAGTCCCAGTCCATCGGTTTGTTGCTGTTCACCCAGAAAATCTGCTGGGTCAGGATCTCCTGCAGACTTTTCGAGACGCTCACCAGCTGCTGCTGGTTGATTTGCAGGTTAATGGCCATCATCAGCTGGTTGCCCAGCTGTTTGTTGAGCTGGTCCAGCAGCTCGCGACGCATATCGACGACCTGGAGCAGCGCGTCGTGCACTTCCGGGTTCACGTCGCTGGAATGCCCCTCTTCAATTTTGGCGACAAAGGTATCGCTCTGGAAAAGGGCATCGCGCTGCTGGTTGACGTCAAACTGTTCCAGACGTAAATCCGCGATGCGGTTGGTCATGTCCTCCAGCTCATCGGCGGACGGGAGCGTCTGCTGCTGCTGGTAGAGAATACGCGACAGCAGGAGGCTGCCCTTCAGAACAGCAATCTGCTCTTTAATGTTGCGTTCAGCCTGCAGCGCGCGATCCAGCCAGTTCTTCACTTTGATATTTTGCTGAACCAGCGAGTTGCCGTTTTCCGTCGCCAGTATCAGGCGCTGGCTCAGCTGGTGGTTGGCCTCGAGCTCCTGTTTCACCAGCGGATTCGCCTGAATGCGGGCGGTTTCGTCCGGCGATACGGCCTCCTGGGCGGTTTTTTCCGTTAACGTCAGGCGTTTGCTGTTAACCGCTTCCTGCAGCAGCTGAAGCTGGTGTTCGAGGCGATTAATATTCGCCGTCACGTAATCACGCTGTTTCTGCAGCGTGTCCTGCAGCACCGTGTTCCCTTCAAGGCTTTTACGCTGCTGTTCGATTTGCGCATTGAGCAAGGTCTGCTGAACCAGCAGCAGGGTTTGCTGCGTCGGGCGCAGCGTACCTTCACCGACCGTCGTGCCGTTCAGACGGTTGCGGATTTGCTGCAGCTGCTGAGACGCGGCGTACATCGCGTTTTGCACGCGCTCGGGCTGGGTCTGCAGCGAGACAAGCTGGCTGTTATAGGTTGCGAGATCCGACTGCGCGGTTTGCAGATCGTCGAGCAGTTGCGCGACGCGGGACTCCAGCTGGCGTAAGGAGAGCGTCGAGAGCGTCTTGCGCGTCTCGTCGTCGTTATCCACATCGCTGAGGGCATTCAGCGCGTCGGTGGCCTTACGCATGTTTTCAGGCGCCTGCGCCACCTTCTGACGAAGCTGGACGGTTTCTGCTTTGATGCGTTCAATTTTATCCAGCGTTTCCAGCGTTTCCGTCAGATCCTGCTGGACGAGTTTCTCCTGAGGAGAGAGATCTTTTTGTTTGTTCAGCGTGTCGAGCTGCGACTGAACATCGCCGCGCGAGGGAATATCGTTGCTGTTATCGGCGCGGGCCCAGGTCAGCGGCGCCGTAGCGAAGAAAAACAGCATCGCAAAGAGCAATGCAAAAACAGGATGTTGCGAGCGATTGATGGGCAGCATAGTTGTGAATGATGTCAGAAGATGACCGAAAATAGTCCGGCGTGAAGAATATCACGCTCGCTGAAAGCAGAATAGCGCGAACGTTATCCTCTGAGATAAATCCTGGAAAGGGATCAGGCCGTTAGCGAAGGCGCGTCGCTGCGCAGCGTGGGGCAGAGCTGTAGCATTTCCAGTAAAATCGCCACGTAGCTGCGGGCTTCCTCTTTGAGGTCAAAGGATTGCGGCGCGAAAAGCCAGTTTTCCATCAGACCTGAAATGTAGCTGCGCATCAGGATTGCCGCCCGTCGGGTCAAGAGATTGGCCGGTAATAATTTTGCCTGCATACACAGGTTCAGATTCTGTTCGATACGATCATAGCTCTCCAGGCTAAGGCTGCGTTGCGCCTGCTGCACCACCGCCATCTCGCCCACGAACTCGCATTTATGAAATATAATCTCCATCATTAATCTGCGACGTTCTTCAACTACCGTTGCTTCAAGGATATATACTAATATTTCTCTCAATACTGAGAGTGGATCGTCAGGGAATTTTGCCCGATACTCACTCTCGAGATCGCTAATGCTGGACTCTGAAAGCTCCCAGATTTCACTGAACAGATCTGACTTATCTTTAAAATGCCAGTAAATCGCTCCTCGCGTCACACCGGCAGCCTGAGCAATCTGCGCCAGCGAGGTGGATGAAACACCCTGCTGCGAGAACAAACGTATTGCCACATCCAGAATGTGTTGTCGGGTTTCCAGCGCTTGTTGTTTAGTTTTTCGTGCCATAGGTGGGTGAATTTACAGGAGTCAGATTTACATACATTTGTGAATGTATGTACCATAGCATGACGATAATATAAACGCAGCAATGGGTTTTAGACTCAGGACCCTTGATCAATTTGAAATCGGACACTCGAGGTTTACATATGAACAAAAACAGAGGGTTAACGCCTCTGGCGGTCGTTCTGATGCTCTCAGGCAGCTTAGCGCTAACAGGATGTGACGACAAACCAGCTCAACAAGGAGCTCAGCAGGCGCCAGAAGTAGGCGTCGTGACGCTCAAATCTGAACCTCTACAAATCACCACCGAATTACCAGGCCGTACCAATGCTTACCGCATTGCGGAAGTGCGTCCTCAGGTCAGCGGCATTATCCTGAAGCGTAACTTCACCGAAGGTGGTGATGTGAAAGCCGGTGAGTCTCTGTATCAGATTGATCCAGCAACCTATCAGGCCTCTTATGAAAGTGCGAAAGGTGACCTGGCGAAAGCACAGGCCGCGGCCAAAATTGCTCAGCTGACGTTGAACCGCTACCAAAAGCTGCTCGGTACCAAGTACATCAGCCAACAGGATTACGATACCGCCCTGGCAGATGCACAGCAGGCTAACGCGGCCGTGGTGGCAGCCAAAGCGGCCGTCGAAACCGCGCGCATTAACCTGGCCTATACCAAAGTGACCTCCCCTATCAGCGGTCGTATTGGTAAGTCTTCCGTCACGGAAGGGGCGCTGGTGCAGAACGGTCAGACCAATGCGCTGGCAACCGTGCAGCAGCTTGATCCGATCTACGTTGACGTGACGCAGTCCAGCAACGATTTCCTGCGCCTGAAACAGGAGCTGGCAAACGGCACCCTGAAACAGGAAAACGGTAAAGCCAAAGTGGAGCTGATTACCAACGACGGTATTAAGTTCCCGCAGGAAGGTACCCTGGAATTCTCTGACGTGACGGTCGATCAGACTACCGGTTCCATCACCTTACGTGCGATTTTCCCGAACCCTGACAAAAATCTTCTGCCAGGTATGTTCGTTCGCGCGCGTCTGGAAGAAGGAACGAATCCAACCGCACTTCTGGTTCCACAGCAGGGTGTGACCCGTACGCCACGCGGCGATGCGAGCGCGCTGGTTGTTGGGGCTGATGACAAAGTCGAAACGCGCAATATCACCGCCACCCAGGCGATTGGCGATAAATGGCTGGTGACGGAAGGTCTGAAAGATGGCGATCGCGTGATTGTTACTGGTTTGCAAAAAGTTCGTCCTGGCGCGCAGGTTAAAGCACAGGAAGTGAAATCTGACGATAAACAACAAGCTTCGGCCGCTGGCCAGTCAGAACAAACCAAGTCTTAACTTAAACAGGAGCCGTTAAGACATGCCTAATTTCTTTATCGATCGCCCCATATTTGCGTGGGTGATCGCCATAATCATCATGCTGGCCGGGGGACTTGCGATCCTGAAGCTGCCTGTCGCGCAATATCCAACGATTGCGCCACCGGCGGTGACAATTTCCGCAACCTACCCGGGGGCTGATGCGAAAACGGTGCAGGACACCGTCACCCAGGTTATCGAACAGAACATGAACGGTATCGATAACCTGATGTACATGTCCTCAAACAGTGACTCCACCGGTACGGTGCAGATCACCCTGACCTTCCAGTCAGGTACAGATGCTGACATCGCGCAGGTTCAGGTGCAGAACAAACTGCAGCTAGCGATGCCTTTGCTGCCGCAGGAAGTACAACAGCAGGGTGTGAGCGTCGAGAAATCGTCCAGCAGCTTCCTGATGGTTGTCGGCGTTATCAACACCAACGGCACCATGACGCAGGAGGATATTTCCGACTACGTGGGCGCCAACATGAAGGACGCCATCAGCCGTACTTCCGGTGTGGGTGACGTGCAGCTGTTCGGTTCTCAGTACGCGATGCGTATCTGGATGGATCCGAACAAGCTGAACAACTTCCAGCTAACCCCGGTTGACGTGATCAGCGCAATTAAAGCGCAGAACGCCCAGGTAGCGGCCGGTCAGTTAGGCGGTACGCCGCCGGTGAAAGGCCAGCAGCTTAACGCCTCGATCATCGCGCAGACCCGTCTGACCTCTGCCGATGAGTTCAGCAAAATTCTGCTGAAAGTGAATCAGGACGGTTCGCAGGTTCGCCTGCGCGACGTGGCGAAAGTTGAGCTGGGCGGTGAGAACTACGACATCATCGCGAAGTTTAACGGTAAACCGGCTTCCGGTCTGGGTATCAAACTGGCGACAGGCGCGAACGCCCTGGACACCGCCACGGCGATCCGCGCAGAGCTGAAGAAGATGGAACCTTACTTCCCGTCAGGTCTGAAAATCGTTTACCCGTACGACACCACGCCGTTCGTTAAAATTTCGATTCACGAAGTGGTTAAGACGCTGGTTGAGGCGATCATCCTCGTCTTCCTGGTCATGTACCTGTTCCTGCAAAACTTCCGCGCGACGCTTATCCCAACGATTGCCGTGCCGGTGGTATTGCTCGGGACCTTTGCGATCCTGTCGATATTTGGCTACTCGATAAACACCCTGACAATGTTCGGGATGGTGCTCGCCATCGGCCTGCTGGTTGATGACGCCATCGTCGTGGTCGAGAACGTCGAGCGTGTCATGGCGGAGGAAGGTCTGCCGCCGAAGGAAGCGACCCGTAAATCAATGGGTCAGATCCAGGGCGCGCTGGTCGGTATCGCGATGGTGCTGTCTGCGGTATTTATTCCGATGGCCTTCTTCGGGGGCTCCACCGGTGCGATTTACCGCCAGTTCTCCATTACCATCGTTTCCGCGATGGCGCTGTCTGTGCTGGTGGCGTTGATCCTGACGCCTGCGCTGTGTGCCACCATGCTGAAGCCTATTCAGAAAGGCGGTCACGGCGAGCACAAAGGGTTCTTCGGCTGGTTTAACCGCATGTTCGATAAGAGCACGCACCACTACACCGACAGCGTGGGCAACATTCTGCGCAGCACCGGTCGTTACCTCCTGCTCTATATCATCATCGTGGTGGGCATGGCCTTCCTGTTCGTTCGTCTGCCAAGCTCGTTCCTGCCAGATGAAGACCAGGGCGTGTTCCTGACGATGGCACAGCTTCCGGCGGGTGCTTCGCAAGAGCGTACTCAGAAAGTGCTGGATGAAGTGACGGACTACTATCTCACCAAAGAGAAAGACAACGTTGAGTCCGTGTTTGCGGTTAACGGCTTTGGCTTTGCGGGTCGTGGTCAGAACACCGGTATTGCCTTCGTTTCTCTGAAAGACTGGTCTGAACGTCCGGGCGAAAAGAACAAGGTTGAAGCCATCACCGGCCGTGCAATGGGCACCTTCTCGCAGATTAAAGATGCGATGGTCTTCGCCTTTAACCTGCCAGCGATTGTTGAACTGGGTACCGCGACCGGCTTCGACTTCCAGCTGATTGACCAGGGTGGCCTGGGTCACGAGAAGCTGACGCAGGCGCGTAACCAGCTGTTTGGTGAAGTCGCTAAACACCCTGACCTGCTGGTCGGCGTGCGTCCAAACGGCCTGGAAGATACGCCGCAGTACAAGATCGATATCGACCAGGAGAAAGCCCAGGCGCTGGGCGTATCCATCAGTGACATCAATACCACGCTGGGCGCAGCCTGGGGCGGCAGCTACGTTAACGACTTCATCGACCGCGGTCGCGTGAAGAAAGTGTACGTGATGTCAGAGGCGCAGTACCGTATGTTGCCTAACGATATCAACAACTGGTTCGTGCGCGGCAGCAATGGTCAGATGGTTCCGTTCTCGGCGTTCTCAACCTCACGCTGGGAATACGGTTCGCCGCGTCTGGAACGCTATAACGGTCTGCCATCGATGGAAATCCTGGGTCAGGCCGCACCGGGCCGAAGCACCGGTGAAGCCATGAACCTGATGGAAGAACTGGCAAGCAAACTGCCTTCGGGTATCGGCTATGACTGGACCGGTATGTCCTATCAGGAACGTCTGTCCGGTAACCAGGCCCCTGCTCTGTACGCCATTTCACTGATAGTGGTCTTCCTGTGTCTGGCGGCGCTGTACGAGAGCTGGTCGATTCCGTTCTCCGTTATGCTGGTGGTTCCACTTGGGGTTATCGGTGCGCTGCTTGCGGCAACGTTCCGTGGACTGACCAACGACGTTTACTTCCAGGTAGGCCTGCTGACAACCATTGGCTTGTCGGCGAAGAACGCGATACTTATCGTTGAATTCGCCAAAGATCTGATGGAGAAAGAAGGTAAAGGTCTTATTGAGGCGACGCTTGAAGCGGTTCGTATGCGTCTGCGCCCAATCCTGATGACGTCGCTGGCGTTCATCCTCGGCGTACTGCCGCTGGTTATCAGCTCCGGTGCGGGCTCCGGCGCGCAGAACGCGGTAGGTACAGGCGTGATGGGCGGTATGGTTACCGCGACCGTACTGGCTATCTTCTTCGTACCGGTGTTCTTCGTGGTGGTTCGCCGCCGCTTTAGCCGCAAGAATGAAGATGTTGAACACAGTCATTCGGTAGAACCTCACTGATACCGGTTCCACATGATAAAAAGGCCGCATTAGCGGCCTTTTTCTTTTTCAGAAAAAATCATAAATTACGCTTATTGTAGTTCTATTTATTTTCTGTCATCTTAAATAGACATATCATAATTAACTGATAACTTAATCGGTGAATTCAGGATTTTTTTAATTTCATTTCCCCGCTTAAGGTATTAGGAATATTCCTAATAAGAAGTTCTTACATAGATAAGTCTGAATCTGAACTTTTCTCATCATTTTTGCTAAGCCGATGAAACGTAAGGAAGGGATAAAACCCCGTCGTTAATTTGGATAAAAACGTTGAGTCCAGGGTGACCATTTGCGTACACGCTCCCAGCCTGCGGTTTTTATTTGTAATTTTTCGTAATAGCGCGGTGAAATCCAGGAAGGAGTGGCTTATAGTTAGGTTATCAGGAACACAGCACTCATGTAGCTAAGTCAGTTGTATCCATCCCGACAATGATGTTCGGTGAGTAAGAAATCACTCAGAAGGGGATGCGCTATGGACGAGTACTCGCCAAAAAGGCATGATATCGCGCAGTTGAAATTTCTCTGCGAATCCTTGTACCATGACTGCCTTGCCAATCTTGATGAAAGTAACCATGGCTGGGTAAACGATCCAACGTCTGCCATCAATTTACAGTTGAACGAGCTGATAGAGCATATCGCAACCTTCGCACTTAATTATAAAATTAAGTACAATGAAGATAATAAGCTCATTGAGCAAATTGATGAATACCTGGACGACACCTTTATGTTGTTCAGCAGTTACGGCATTAACGCTCAGGATTTGCAAAAATGGCGTAAATCGGGAAATCGGCTATTCCGCTGTTTCGTCAACGTGAGCAGAGCTAACCCGGTGAGTCTTTCCTGTTAAAATTATTACAATTACTAAGGTGAATTTATGTCTGATAAACCACTCACAAAGATCGATTATTTGATGCGCTTACGACGTTGTCAGTCAATTGACACGCTTGAGCGCGTCATCGAAAAGAATAAATACGAGCTTTCTGATAATGAACTGGCGGTATTTTATTCAGCCGCTGACCATCGTCTTGCTGAGCTGACAATGAATAAGCTGTATGACAAAATCCCTACTTCTGTGTGGAAATTTGTCCGTTAATCTTTGAAGGGTGTCTGTAGAGTTCTACGCCTCGTTCTGAGTATTTACCTATCCCGTTATGCTCCCTGTGCCCAGGCCAGGTCTCCGTTTAAAACGTGTTCATCAGCAGCAATGTTGTGACGTCAGTCACATCGGCTTTTCGGGAACGTTCCCCTTCTGGCCTGTTCCGATTACCCTTCGGTAATCACATCCAGAGAGGTTTCCAATGAGCTTAGAAAAACAGAAAATGATTGCCGGTGAACATTACCGCCCCGGCGATGAGACGTTACGGGCTGACCGACTGCGGGCCCGCCATCTGGTTTACCGCTATAACCACACCGCGCCTGATGAAAAAACAGAACGCCAGAACATTCTGGCGGAACTTCTGGGACAAAGCGCAGGCGCTTATATTGAGCCGAGCTTCCGCTGCGACTATGGATATAACATTTATCTGGGCAAAAACTTTTACGCTAACTTCGACTGCGTGATGCTGGATGTCTGCCCTGTTCATATTGGCGATAACTGCATGCTCGCGCCGGGTGTTCATATTTATACGGCTACCCATCCCCTGGACGCGGAAGAACGAAACAGCGGCGTGGAGTTTGGAAAACCCGTCAATATTGGCAATAACGTCTGGATTGGCGGCCGGGCGGTCATTAACCCTGGCGTCACCATTGGTGATAATGTGGTCGTGGCCTCCGGCGCCGTCGTGACGAAAGACGTCCCGGCTAACGTCGTCGTTGGTGGCAATCCGGCAAAAATCATCAAAACGCTGTGAGGTTGCGGGGAGTCAACTGTTATGGTCTTTTAGCGCCAGACTGTTACTTTTTTCAGCCTGATGGCTCCCCTAAAATTGGCAGACACCCTGTATTGTCAACTCTCATGAAGGCAAAAAATGACCGAGATACAGCGCCTGCTTACCGCCACCATCGACGATCTTAACCTCCGCGAAAAGCGCGATAATCGCCCGCGCTTTAGCATTAGCTTTATTCGCAAACATCCCGGGCTGTTTGTCGCCATGTATGCCGCCTGGCTGGCGACGCTTATTGTGATGCTGAAGTCCGAAACGCTGGTGGACTCCGTCTGGCTGCTGGTTGTACTGTTTGTCGTCTTTAACGCCTTTTTCTTTTTCGACGTGAATCCGCGCTACCGTTACGAAGATATCGACGTGCTCGATTTTCGGGTCTGCTATAACGGCGAATGGTACAACACGCGTTACGTGCCAGAGGAGCTGATCGAAAACATCATGCATTCACCGGCGGTAGAAGCCGGGCAAAAAGAGAAGCTGCAGAAAATGGTCTCCACCAAAGGTCAGCTCTCTTTCTATGATGTCTTTACCCTTTCCCGCCCTGCTGCTGCGTAATTAACGTCTGCAGACGTCGGATCCCCGGCGCAAACTGAGAAGCAGGGGTATTGCCGTAACCTAAAACCAGACCGGTTTGCCCCTGCTTCGCCTCCAGGTAGTACCCGCTCAGAGCAGCGGGTGCCAGCTGAAACGCCCTCGCCTGCTCCACCATTATCTGATCGTCAATACCGTCTATTGCCAGCGTCAGATGCATCCCGCCTTCGCCAGCGAGAATACGGTGCGGCGTATTAAGCTCTGCGCCCAGCACTTCCCGTAGCTGTCGGTAACGCTTACGATAAAGACGACGCATGGAAGCCAAATGACGGGCATAGTGCCCCTCCTCAATAAACCGCGCCAGGGTACGCTGCTCCGCACGATGCCCCCCGCGCAGCAGCGAGCCGATGGCCGGATGCGCAGCTTTCGCCAGCGCTGGCGGTAACACCATGAACCCCACTCTGAGCGACGGAAACAGCGTTTTACTGAACGTCCCCAGATACACAACGGGCGCGTTAGCGACCATTCCCAGCATCGCCGGTACGGGCTCACCGGCATAGCGAAACTCGCTGTCGTAATCGTCTTCAATGATCCACGCGTTGTGCTGCCGTGCCAGCTCCAGCAGCGCCAACCGCCGCCGCGCGCTGAGCACGCTCCCGTAAGGGAACTGATGCGAAGGTGAGGTAAAAATCAGTGAGGGCGCAGGCGCATTCAGCCCTTCCCAGCACATTCCCTCGTCATCAACCGGTATTCCCGTCATTGCCAGGCCAGTTTTAACAAACGCACTCTTTGCCCCGCTATAACCGGGGTTTTCTACCCAGGCGACATCCCCAGGCTCGCTTAACAGCATCGTGCAGAGGTTGACTCCCTCAAGCGCTCCTTCGGTTATCACAATCTGGCTGGCATCGCAGTCGATACCGCGGGACAGGGCGAGATGCCGGGCAATCGCGGCACGCAGCGACGGCTCGCCGGCCGGGTCGCCATAGCCTAACAGGGCACTCCCCTCCTCGCGCAGGACGCGATCGTACAGTCGCCGCCACAGCGGCAAGGGGAAATAGTTAATGGCAGGCGTTCCCGGCGTAAACGCCATCACCGGGGTGTCGCGCGGCACGGGGGCGGGCAGCAAGGCGACCCGTTTTGTCAGCCTGACGTCAGGATCCGGCAATGTCCGGGCAATCGCACGATGAGCGAATTGCCCCACCCGCGTACCGTGACGGTTACGCAGCAAATAGCCTTCGAGCGTGAGCTGGTCCAGCGCCGCATTGACGGTATTTCGGGAAACCGAGATCTGCTGCGCCAGCGTTCGCGAACCGGGCAGCTGGCTGCCGGACCGAAGCCTTCCGCCCAGTATGGCCTCCCGCAAAGCAAGATAGAGCGCGCGCTGGAGCGTCTCCTGCCCACGCTTTTTCAGCGCAGCATGGAGCAAAGCGTAAAGCTCATCGCCCGGTATATTCATCTTCCCTCCTTGTGGTACCAGAAAAACATAGCCTGGTGGTCCTTTTTAAGGAACCAGCAATTCACTAATCTGGAGATCTTTTCAACGTCATGGAAATAAAGATGAATACATTCAATGAGTTTGGACAGCCCGTAGGCGAAGCCCTTATCGACTGGCAGCCTCGTCCGCACCCGTCCCGGGTGGTCCTTCATGGTCACTATTGTCGGCTTGAACCGCTGCGCGTGGAGCATGCCCACGCGTTGTTCTCCGCCTATTCCCTGGCCGAGGATACCCGCAGCTGGACGTGGCTGCTGCGTGAACCCGATGCCACCGCAGAGGAGTTTGCCGAATGGGTGGCGAGCGTAAGTGAATTATCCGACCCCATCCACTTTACCGTTATCGATAACCGGACCCAGTCCCCTGTCGGGACGCTGTCCCTGATGCGGATCGATCCCAAAAACGGGGTCGTGGAGGTGGGGCACGTTCACTTCTCACCGCTTTTAAGCCGCACGCCAGGGTCGACAGAGGCGCAGTATCTGCTGATGCGGTATGTGTTCGATACCCTGGGCTACCGGCGTTATGAATGGAAGTGCAATAGCCTGAACGAGCCTTCCCGCAAAGCGGCGCTGCGTCTGGGCTTTCAGTTTGAGGGTCGCTTTCGTCAGGCGCTGGTTATAAAAGGCCGTAACCGGGATACCGACTGGTTTTCGATTCTCGACAAAGAGTGGCCTGCGCTGGCGAGCGCCTTTGAAAGCTGGCTTGCCACCGACAATTTTACTGCCGATGGCAAACAGATTAGATCCCTGGAAAGCTGGCGAGAAACGCGCGTTTAGCGTCTTTTTTTACGTCCCTGAACCGCCTTAAAGCGCGGATTGGATTTGCAAATCACGTACAAGCGTCCCTTGCGTTTGACTATCTGGCAATCCGGGTGACGCTGCTTTGCACTGCGTAATGAGTTAAGTACCTGCATGGTTAGCCTCGCTTCGCATTGAGAAAACCGCCAAAACGCTTGCGGAAGCGTGCTGCGCTGCCGTCCGTGGAGAACGTTTTCTGCTTACCGGTATAAAACGGGTGCGATTTTGAAGAAACCTCGATGGTGATGTACGGATACGTCTCACCGTCGAGTTCAATTTCGCGGTCGGTTTTAATGGTTGAGCCTACTTTAAAGTATTCATTGGCACTGGTGTCGTGGAAAACCACGGTGCGATAGGCTGGGTGGATATTGGGTTTCATCGTAAATCCTTTATGTTTTGTTATAACATAACAAAATAATATCCAGGCCAGTTAGAAAAAACAACCCCCTCTCGCCTGGCGATATTTTCTCATTTGCCTGAGATAAAATGAAAACCATGCCAACCACGTGCTATAACTATATCATTTCGCGGTAAAATCTTTCTCTTCAGGCAGGGAACTCAATGCCCAGGAACGGGTGTACGAGGAAGGACACGACAGCATGAAAACCCGACATCTGGTCAGTCTGGTGACTGGCGTACTTATCTTTTCCGTGCTGGTCCCCATTTGCCTGAGCATCTGGCTGGCCCACCGCCAGGCGGAAGATAAATTTGCCGATGCGCTGGATAACTATGCCTCCCGCGTGCTGGTACGCACCGACAGGGTTGTGGATCAGGCAAAAGAAGCGCTCGATCACCTGCAGGCCTTTGAGGGTGTGCCGTGTAGCCCCTTGCAATTGCGGGAAATGCGCCGGGTCGCTTTCTCGTGGCGATATGTCCAGGAAGTGATTTATATCGACAACCTTCGACCGCTCTGCTCCTCCCTGGAGCAAACCAGTCATGCGTCCCCTTTCCCTCCTCCAATGCGCATTACCGAAGATGGTTACAGCGCGTGGCTGACCACGCAAAACGATCTTGGGTTTAACCGCTACATGACGGTGCTGGGAAAAGGCAACTACCTTGTGATGGTCGATCCTGCCTCGCTGGTGGACGTGATCCCTTTCGGCGAGATTGCGATTGATGCCGCTCTGGTAGGAAGCGCAACGCACCGCATATTCGCCAGCAGCAGCAAGCTCGACTCTCACATCCGCGACATGGTTCAGGAGCAGGGTGTGAAAAGCGTGCAGTACAACGGTTCAATGTACGTTATGAAGTCTGTACCTGAACTTGGGTTTACCGTCGTCGCATGGGCAACGCTCAAACCGCTCGCTGAAACCTGGCACCGGCAGCTTCTTTTCTGGTTACCGTTCGGCATGTTGATAAGCCTGCTCGCCGCACTGTTTGTCCTGCGGATCCTGCGGCGTATCCAGTCGCCGCGCAATCGCCTGCTTGACGCCATTCACAGCCGGGATTTTGTGGTTCACTATCAGCCCATCGTGGCGCTCTGTAGCGGAAAAATTGTGGGCGCTGAGGCGCTGACGCGCTGGCCCCAGCCGGACGGAAGTAGCCTCTCGCCGGATATTTTTGTCCCCCTTGCCGAGCAAACGGGGCTTATTTCGCAGCTGACGCAGTTAGTCATCGAAAAGGTGTTTGAAGATATGGGACACTGGCTGCAGCGTCATCCGGATCAGCATATCTCCATCAACCTCGCCCCTGCCGATTTAACCTCCGGCATCCTGCCGCCTCTGCTGAGTCAGCTTCTGAACAAGTGGCAAATCCATCCCCGACAGATCGCCCTTGAGCTCACCGAGCGTGGCTTTGCCGATCCCAAAATTAGCGCACCGGCTATCGCCGCATTCCGTCGTTCGGGCCACCCTGTCTACATTGATGATTTTGGCACGGGCTATTCCAGCCTGAGCTATCTGCAGGATCTGGACGTCGACACGCTAAAAATTGATAAATCGTTCGTGGATGCGCTGGAGTATAAAAACGTGACGCCGCACATCATTGAAATAGCGAAGTCGCTGAAGCTGGCGATGGTGGCGGAGGGCGTTGAAACCGCAGGGCAGCTCGCCTGGCTACACCGCCACGGCGTGCAGTACGGTCAGGGGTGGTTTTACAGTAAAGCGCTGCCAAAGACGGAATTTATTCTTTGGGCAGAAAATAACCTCGGAACGCACACTACTTGAGATAGGATTTCATCACCCGCAACACCACGCCAAGATCGGCTTCACGCTGCGCTTCTTCAGGCTCTTTCACCACATGATCGGTTAAATGCCCTTCGATCACCTGCATCATCATGCCATTGACCGCCCCGCGGATCGCCGCCAGCTGCTGTAAGACCTCGGCGCATTCGTGATCGCTGTTGAGCATTTTCTCCAGCGCGGTGCTCTGCCCCTGAATTTTCTTCAGGCGAGTCAGTAACATCTTCTTGTCTCGAACGGTATGTGACATCTCTGTACCCCTTGTTTTTAGCTTTTAAAGCATATCACGCTCTACTCCCCCTGAGTATTTTTCTACTGGGGGGTAGTATTAAACTACTGGGGGGGAGTAGTATCTCCGCACGCTTTCCACTCCGGAATTTCCCATGACCGATTTTGCTTCACTCCTTCAGCAGGGCAACGCCTGGCTGTTTGTTCCCAGCGCTATCCTGCTCGGTGCACTGCATGGCCTGGAACCGGGCCATTCAAAAACAATGATGGCCGCCTTTATTGTTGCCATCCGCGGCACGCTGAAACAGGCGGTACTGCTCGGCCTGGCGGCCACGCTCTCCCATACGGCGGTGGTCTGGCTCGTTGCGATGGCGGGACTATGGTTTGGTCGGGGCTGGGATGCGCACACGTCCGAACCCTGGTTCCAGCTGTTCTCCGGGGTGCTGATCGTTGCGATCGCCCTGTGGATGGCGTGGCGAACCTGGAAAGAGAGTCAGCCACACGATCGTCATCACCACCATGACCATGACCATGACCACCATCATGATCATCACCACCACGAACACCCGCTGGTTGAAGAAGAGTGGCAGGACGCTCACCAGCGCGCTCACGCGCAGGATATTAACCGCCGCTTCAGCGGTCAAAACGTCACCACCGGACAGATCGTGATGTTTGGCCTCACCGGCGGGCTTATCCCCTGCCCGGCGTCAATCACCGTGCTGCTGATCTGCCTGCAGCTGAAGCATTTTGCCCTCGGCGCAACGCTGGTGTTCAGCTTCAGTATTGGTCTGGCGTTAACGCTGGTCGCTTCCGGCGCGATTGCCGCCTTAAGCCTCAAACATGCGACAAAACGCTGGCCCGGGTTTAGCGAATTCTCCCGTAAAGCGCCGTGGATCTCCGCTGCTCTGATTACCGTAGTCGGGATTTATATGAGCCTGCATGGCCTGAGCGGCATTCTGGAGTAAGCGTGCGGCCACGCTCTGTGGCCGCAACTTCATGATTAGTTAAGGGTTCTGCTGCCAGCTGAAGGTATAGCGAAGCTGACGTGTCTGCAGAATGAATTCCGGTGAAACGCTGGGACTCCAGGAGTCGTCGCCGCCCACGCCCATATGGAACGCATCGAGGTTAAGCCAGCATCCCGGCTCTTCCCGCAGCAGATGATGATGGGTTGTCTCACGCAGCTGCTGCTGACCGTAGCGGCTCACCGAGAAGTGGAACCGGCCGTTCAGCTGATGCGTTCCCACCACAAGTTCCCGCGTATCACAGCGCAACCCATTTTCCGTCGGGAAGATATACGGCGTGTGCATGGCCTCGAGAGGTAATGTCCAGCGCCCCTGCCGTGCAGCCAGCTTTCTGTCCGGATAGTTTTCATGCGGCCCCAGCCCCAGCCAGTGAACGTTTTCCGGCGTTTCGGCAAGATGAACGCTCAGACCAATGCGCGCAGGCTCCGGGATATCAGATGCAATATCGACCTGAATATCGCCATGCAGAACTCCCCGATCGTCCACCCGCCAGACTTTACGGCTCATGAACAGGGCTTTGCCGAGATACTCAAGGACGTGCTGGGTTGTGACCATCACTTCACCCGCATGCTGCTCTGCCTGACAGTGCAGAACGCGCGAGGTGAGATCGTACATGCCCGCCGCTTTCCAGCGTTCAACCCAGGCGTTCGGATCGATCTTCGTCGCTTCACTCACGCCAATGTCGTTGTCCAGCGGCGCGCGGCTGACGTTATCCGTCAGAGGTGAAAGCAGCGTTTCAACGCCATTTCGCCACCATTGAGTCAGATTTCCGGTTGAGCGATCGAATTGCCAGCGCTGTTGATGATGGGAGATCTCCAGGATGCGATCGTTTTGCGTTAACACCGGAGGCTCGCCCGCCGGGGCTGGCGGAGCAATAAAGAGGGGAGCCGGCAGCGGCCACTGCTCCCACGCGCAGCGATGGTCAGCAGGTGACCACGGCGTTGCCCGCGGCTGGCGTACTTCAAGGTTAAGCCAGACCTCACCCGGCCCGGCTTTCAGCTCCGGCAGGTCAATCTCCAGACGCTGGGTGCCTTCAGGCGCCATCGAGAGCGTCATCTCGCCCGCGGCCAGCACGTCCCCGTCCCGGACAACCGTCCAGTTCAGCACTTCGTTATCGGTATGGCGGAACAGGTAGCCGCTTTGCACCTCAATCACCAGCGGAGAGGTGCTGACCCGCGTAAAGGTAAAGAACTGCTGGGCGCGCTGCGCCTCGTACAGCGCCGGGTGCGGCGAGCGATCGGGGAACACCAGCCCGTTAAGACAGAACTGCCGATCGTTCGGCTTATCGCCGAAGTCTCCGCCGTAGGCCCAGAACGTATTGCCCTTTTCGTCCCGTTTCGTCAGGGCCTGATCGACCCAGTCCCAGACAAACCCGCCCTGCAGGCGAGGATGGCTGCGAAACGCTTCCCAGTATTTCGCAAACCCGCCAAAGCTATTTCCCATCGCGTGGGCATATTCACAGAGGATCAGCGGGCGCGTTTCGTCCGGCATGCCGATCCATTTCTTGATTGACCATTTAGGCACTGCCGGGAAAGGCTGATCCCAATCGACCCGGGCGTACATCGGACAGACAATATCGGTCGCCGCGGTGTTCGCGCCGCCGCCTTCATACTGCACCGGACGCGTAGGATCGGTGGTTTTCAGCCAGCGGTACAGCGCATCGTGATTCGCGCCGTGGCCCGACTCATTGCCCAGAGACCAGATGATAACCGAGGGATGGTTACGATCGCGCTGCACCATGCGGGTCACGCGCTCGCTCATCGCGGGCAGCCAGCGCGGATCGTCAGCAAGGCGGCTCATCGGCACCATGCCGTGCGTTTCGATATTGGCTTCGTCAACGACGTACAGCCCGTAGCGGTCGCAAAGCCGGTACCACAGGGGATGGTTCGGGTAGTGCGAGCAGCGCACGGCGTTGAAGTTGTGCTGCTTCATGATTTCGATATCGCGGCGCATGGTCGCTTCGTCCATCACCTGGCCGTTTTCCGGATGATGCTCGTGCCGGTTAACCCCGCGGACTAGCAGCGGTTTACCGTTGAGCTTCAGCAGGCCATTGCTGATTTCAACGCGGCGGAAGCCTACGTCGCACGCCTCAACCTCCAGAACCTCACCCTGCGGGTCAAGAAGCGCAATCGTCAGGCGGTACAGTTCTGGCGTTTCAGCACTCCAGAGCGCGGGCTGGTCAACGGGGATCGACGCCGTTAAGCGCTCTGCCCAGCTGCCGCGCTCGTCGACGATGGCAGCCCCCGGACGCCGGGAAACGCTGGCGCATTTTTCACCCCTGCGCCACAGGGTCATGACCACCTCGCAGTCCGCAAAGCCGGCGCCTGCCAGCGCGACATCAACCTTCAGCACCGCGCGGTCCAGCTCCTCATTCAGATCCGTCACTACGTGATAGTCGGCAATCTGCGTCTCGGGTTTATGCAGCAAGGTCACATCGCGGAAGATGCCGCTCATGCGCCACATGTCCTGATCTTCCAGATAGCTGCCGTCGCACCAGCGCAATACCATCACCGCCAGGCGGTTCTGCCCGGGGCGTAATGCCGCCGAGAGGTCAAATTCGGCGGGCAAGCGGCTGTCCTGGGAGTAGCCCATCCACTGACCGTTGCACCAGAGATGGAACGCCGAGTTCACGCCGTCGAAGATGATGCGGGTCTGCCCGCTATGAAGCCAGGCGTCATCCACCTCAAATGTGAGCGAGTAACAACCGGTAGGGTTTTCCTGCGGCACAAAAGGCGGATTAACGGGAATGGGATAGGTGACATTGGTATAAATGGGCGTGTCGAACCCCTGCATCTGCCAGTTAGACGGCACGGGCATCGCAACGGCATCTGCACAATCTTCGGTTACCCATGCCTGAGGAACCCGTTCCGGTGCAGTAAAGTAGCTAAACCGCCACACTCCGTTCAGAGAGTGCCTGCTGGTCGATCCAGCGTCCTCTCTGGCAGAGGGCTCATTGCGCCAGCTGTGCAACGGCGCGTGTGCGGCCAGACGGTTCCACTGGGTGACGCCAGGATTTTCCCAGTCCCGACGGGCCAGAATGGCGCTGAGGGTCAGCGGTGAAGTGGTGGACATAGTAACCTCTTTGCGAAGCGCTCACAATTTTGGTTAACATGCCCTGGCACCGGGCAACGGTAAAGCGTTCAATCGCGGGGTAGCGAGTCCGATCACAAAGTTTTATTTGCGGGCAATCTGCTCGGCAAGCAGTGCCAGGCTTCTGAGCTGCTGCGCCAGATCCTCGCGCTCGGCCTGCTTCGGGTTGCGGCGCGCGCTGGAATGACGGGAAACCAGCGTCACCGGCAGTTGAACCTGCCAGCACGTCTCGCCTCCGGTAGGGGCCAGCAGCCACTCCACGCTGCGTTCGCCCGCCTCGCGAAACGCCTGACGAATGGTCGTCAACGGCGGGGAAAACCATGCGCTGTCGGCCGTATCGTCAAACCCCACCACCGAAAGCTGGCCTGGGATCGCGATCCCTTTTTCCGCGCAGGCGCGCATCACCCCGAGCGCCATCTGATCGTTCGCCACCAGAATCGCGTCCGGTAATGCCGCACCCGACAGCAGCACGTGTCCCTTCTCGTAACCGCTGGCCGCGCTCCAGTCACCGTAGGCCACAGCCGTCGCGTTAAGACCCGCCTGCGCCAGCGTCGCTTTCCACCCTGCCAGGCGCGCCCGCGCAGAGACCGAGCTTTCCGGCCCGCTCAGCAGGGCAATATTCCGATGCTCCAGCGACAGCAGATGCTCAACGCCCAGACGCGCCCCCTGCTCCGCGTTAAACACGAGGCTGTTTACCCGCGCTGAGGGCGCCACATCGAGGAACAGCACCGGGACGGGCGACGCCAGCGCCCCAAGCTCTTCGGCGTCAGGATCGTCAAGCGGCACGTTCACCAGCAGCGCGTCCACCCGCTGTGCCAACAGCGCCTGAAGCGCGGCCTGACACTGCTGGGGTTGCTCCACCATGGAAATCAGGACGCTCGCCCCCTGTTCCGCCGCACGCGATTTGACCGCCGACACAATTTGTGAAGGCGCGTGCAGGGCCAGGTCAGTCGTGATGAGGCCCAGCGAACGGGTGCGTTTACCCGCCAGCTGCTGTGCCCGTAGGTTAGGAACGTAGTGCAGCTCCGCCATCGCCTGCTGCACCTTTTCTCGCGTGCGGGCAGACACATGTTCCGCATCGTTAATGACGCGCGAAACGGTCTGGTAAGAAACCCCCGCAAGGAGGGCGACATCATAGAGAGTGATTGCTTTCATGCTTTCTGGCATCGCGATTTTCGAAGCGCCTATTCTGGCACAGCGACGCCGTTAAAACATGTGAGCGCTTCGCAAAATTAAACCACCCGCTCCGGCTGGGGGATTTCCGCAATGCGCGGCTTCTGGCGGAACCAGGGCAGACAGAGCTGGATAAGCGGGCCAATGGTCAGAGCATAGAGTACGGTTCCCACCCCAAACGTGCCGCCAAGCACGCACCCAATCAGCAGGACGGACACCTCAATTGAGGTACGCACGCTGCGAATAGACCACCCCAGCCGGGCGTGAATCCCGGTCATCAGGCCGTCGCGCGGGCCTGGTCCGAAACCGGCCCCGATGTACATGCTGGTCGCAATCGCGTTCATCACGATGCCCGACACCAGGAAAGCAATTCGAACGGGTAACGAATCCAGCTCCGGGATAAGCGCCATGCTGGCGTCCGCCGCCAGACCGATACAAATCACGTTGCTTATCGTGCCAAGGCCCGGCATCTGGCGCAGCGGGATCCACAGCAGCAGCACCGCAGCGCCGGTCACAATGATCACCGTCCCGATAGTCATCCCCAGCTGCATCCCCACCCCGAGGTGAAACACATCCCAGGGATCGACACCCAAATCGGAACGAATGAACATCGCGGTGGAAAGGCCATACAGTCCTAAACCGACATAAAGTTGTAGCAGACGACGTACCATTTTTATCTTCTCCAGTGAACCAGGCTTTCATCCTGACCTAAAATGGCACTATGATTAATGTCCAGTTTTCAAATAGTGGACTGCATATGTCATCACGCCGCTTCGGAAGCCAGTCGCTGGTACGCCTTTTAGGCCACTGGCAGCAAGCCTCATCCCGCACCCCGCTCTGGCGACAGCTTGCCGACGCGCTGCGTTTGTTAATTCTGGATGGGCGTCTGGCACTGAATACGCGGCTGCCGGGTGAGCGCGAGCTGGCCTCTGCGCTGGACGTGAGCCGAACCACCGTCAGCAGCGCGCTCGCCCACCTGCGTGAAGAAGGGTACCTTGAAAGCCGCCACGGTAGCGGGTCGCGGGTCATTCTCCCGGACACGCGCGCCGTTCCAACCCTTTCCGCGGCGAGCGCCGCACTGGATCTCTCCACTGCCGCCCTGAATGCCGGGCCGGAGATCCATCAGGCTTATACCCATGCGCTCACGGCCATTACCCCGCATCTCTCGCTGACGGGCTACGATCAGCTTGGGCTGCCGACGCTGCGGGAGGCCATCGCTGCGCGCTACACCGCGCGGGGTCTTCCCACCCGCGCAGATGAAGTGATGGTGGTCAATGGTGCCGTCAGCGGCTTTGCGCTGGTACTGCGGATGATGACCGGGCCGGGGGACCGCGTCGTGGTCGATCATCCCACCTATCCGCTGGCGATTGCCGCCATTCAGGGGGCGCAATGTCGGCCAGTCGGGGTGTCGCTGCCGGAAACCGGCTGGGATACGGATGGCTTTGCCGCAACGCTTGCCCAGACGGCGCCGCGCCTGGCCTACCTGATGCCAGATTTTCATAATCCGACCGGGCGCTGTATGGATATCGCCACCCGTCGGGCCATCACGGATATTGCAGCCCAAACCCGCACGGCGCTGGTGGTGGATGAAACGATGGTGGATCTCTGGTTTGATGCGCCTCCCCCGCCACCGCTGGCCGCCTTTAACCCGCAGGCCACCGTCATCACCTTAGGCTCTGCCGGTAAAAGCTTCTGGGGCGGGCTGCGTCTCGGCTGGATCCGTGCCTCATCGCGCATCATCGCCACGCTTGCCCAGACGCGGGATACCCTGGATTTAGGCTCGCCGCTGCTGGAACAGCTGGCAATGCAATGGCTCATTAATAACAGCGAGACGTTTCTGCCCGCACGCCGGAAGATGCTGGCAGAACGGCGCGATCGCTGTGGTGACCTGCTGCGCGAACATTTCCCGGAGTGGAAATTCCACGAGGCGGAAGGCGGGCTCTCTTACTGGATAGAGCTCCCGGGCATGCTGGCGACACAGCTTGCCGCACGGGCAGAAATAATCGGGATTAACCTGGGAACCGGGACGCGATTTGGTTTATCAGGGGCGTTTGACCGCTATTTACGTATGCCCTTCTCGCTGGAATCGACAGAGCTTGAGCAGGCGTTACTGAGGATCAAACCGTTATGGCTCGCCCTGAATAAAAACGTGCCATCGTTAAAACGCAGCGTGATCTAATATTAAAATATTTGAAGCAGATCATAAAATAAAAACTGCTGACTGTAACATATGCAGTCAGCAGTTTTTACTGGTCAGGTTTTAATGCTGAGGAGGAATAGGAAAGCCTTTTAGTGAAATAACGAAGTTATCACCGTCTTTCTTTATTTTTGCACCGGTATCACACCAGTCAGACGCAATACGAAAGAACTCATCGCTTCCAACATTCCAGCCAAGACGTACATGCTTCACGTAGCCTGAACGCAACAGATCGCAGGCCTCGTTGTAGTCACTGGCGGTTGACAGTTGTTGTTTCATTTTCTCTTCTTCAGAAGTTTACGTAGAGCCTTGATTTCTTTAGGAGTAAAAGGAGAAACACTCTCTTCTTCCGTATGCTGATTATCAATATCCTCTTCCGATACTCCCGCCTCTTCTACTGCTTCGAATGCCAGCAGCAGCAGTTTCTCTGTCGTCACGCTTAAATTCTCGTTATTGCTTTCCGCATAGTGGCGAAGCCTTTCTTTTAGCGCGTCATCAATCTTAACGTTTAATACCGCTGTAGCCATGTTTGTCACTTCCCTTCGGAATAAGTACTTTATTTAATACACGAAGTTAACAATATTATCCAGATATATATTTTTTTGAGTTATGGAAGAAAATAACCGTCCGATTATAAAATGACAGTCTATTATTACAGGTTTATGACAATAATATTTCAGTCCGATGAAATATATATTACACGATATAGACGTAGTTTAATTGTGGAGTAATGATGCAAGGGAGAGGTGAAGCTGAAGAATCTTATGAGGCCACAAATGGGTGGGGGCCCTGCCAGCTACATCCCGGCACACACGTCGTCTGCCCTGGCTGCTTCCTTCCGGACCTGACCTGGTGAACAGAGTAGCGTTGCGGGAGAACCAACAGAGCCCCCATTGAGAGCGTTGATAACCAACGCGCTGGCGCATTATCCCTGTGCTAAAGCCCAATTGCAAGCGACCAGCAACCGGATGCTGGTTTCTTGCGCAAACAGGCGCAGCAATCATGACGATCTTCGTTTACCATAGCTTTGCATAAACTCCCCACAGGTAAAGGTATGGACGAACACGACTCCTTTCCACAGCGCGTATGGCAAATCGTGGCCTCAATCCCGGAAGGCTTTGTCACCACCTATGGTGATGTCGCGCGTCTGGCCGGTTCCCCGCGCGCGGCGCGGCAGGTTGGAGGCGTCCTGAAACGACTGCCGGAAGGAAGTACGCTGCCCTGGCATCGGGTGGTGAATCGTCATGGTGCCATTTCGCTCACCGGACCGGATCTCCAGCGTCAGCGTCAGGCTTTACATGCAGACGGAGTGCAGGTGTCGGGGTCGGGTCAGATCGATTTGCAGAAGTTTCGCTGGGTGTATTGACCCCTCTCCTGAAGGAGAGGGGCAATGCAGACATTACATCTGAGTCGGTGGGGTTGGCAGGGACGGCTGATTGGTCTGCGGTGCGATCGGTACTTCGGTCTGCTGCACCGGCACCAGGTTCAGATCAATTTTGGTACCACCGTTGTTAATCGCTTCCTGGACCGTATCGGTGATAAAGACCAGCTTACCGTTAATCGTTACCGCAGCACTCAGCAGGATGCGGGCGTTAGGCTGCACGTCCGACGGGTTATACGGCAACACGAAGCTAAACGGCGCCTGCTTGCCTTCAGTACGAACGGCACGCTGGGCCACAACTTTCGACGGCGCGTCAGCCAGAGAAGCATCCGACAATGTTACGGTTAATACCGCATCTGGCGGCAACGCAACTCTCTGTTTAATCCAGATGGTACCGGAAACGTTAGGCTGCTGAATGGATTGCTGCGAAAGGGTATTAATCCCGTTCGGGTCTGCAGCTGGTACCGGCACCTGGGCGCTCTTACCGGCACAGGCGGACAACGCCACCGCAATAGCTACACCACTTAGCATGGGCACGAGTTTCATTGAAGTCTCCTTATCAATGCACCAGCGGGATCGATCCCATCCGATGTCGTTTCAATCACATAACGTATTCAAGTGTGGCACAGATCACCGATTTATGCCTGAAAACGTCACGATATTCAGATTATTCTACCCATCGGACCACTTTCATTTCTGCGTTATACTCTGCCTATCTTTCGCTACGGCGTTTATTGAGGACAACTATGAGTCAGGCACTGAACAATCTGCTGACATTACTGAATCTGGAAAAAATTGAGGAAGGACTCTTTCGCGGACAGAGCGAGGATCTCGGCTTACGCCAGGTCTTCGGGGGGCAAGTCGTCGGACAGGCTCTGTACGCAGCAAAGGAGACCGTCCCGGCAGACCGCCTGGTGCATTCATTCCACAGCTACTTCTTACGCCCTGGCGATAGCGCAAAACCGATTGTGTATGACGTTGAAGTCCTGAGAGACGGCAACAGCTTCAGCGCGCGCCGCGTAGCGGCCATTCAGAGCGGCAAGCCGATTTTTTACATGACCGCCTCTTTCCAGGCGCCGGAACCCGGCTACGAGCATCAAAAAGTGATGCCCCCGGCTCCGTCACCCGACTCTTTGAAATCAGAGACGGATATCGCCCGCGCGCTGGCGCATCTGCTTCCGCCGCAGGTCAAAGAGAAGTTTCTCTGCGATAAGCCGCTGGAGATCCGCCCGGTTGAATTCCACAATCCGATGAAAGGCCATACCGCCGAGCCGAAACGCCAGGTCTGGATCCGTGCCAACGGGACCGTGCCGGAAGATTTCCGCGTGCATCAGTATCTGCTCGGCTATGCGTCAGATTTCAACTTCCTGCCGGTGGCGCTGCAGCCGCACGGGGTAGGTTTCCTGGAAAAAGGAATGCAGGTCGCGACAATCGATCACTCAATGTGGTTCCACCGTCCGTTCAACATGAATGAGTGGCTGCTTTACAGCGTGGAGAGTACGTCAGCGTCAAGCGCGCGCGGGTTTGTGCGTGGGGAGTTTTATACTCAGGACGGCGTGCTGGTCGCGTCTACGGTGCAGGAAGGGGTGATGCGTAATCGCGGGTGATTGTGTACGGCCTGATGCCCTCACCCTGACTATCTCCCGCGAGGAGAAGGAATAAACATTAAAAACGGCAACCGAAGTTGCCGTTTTGCTGTTTATTATGCGTTATACGCATTCTCGCCGTGGCTGTTGACGTCCAGACCTTCGCGCTCCTGCTCTTCCGGTACGCGCAGACCCACCGTCATATCCGCCAGCTTATAGCCAATGAAAGCGACTACGGCAGACCAGACAACGGTGATAGCAATACTTTCCAGCTGCACCAGCACCTGATGAACCATGGTCACGCCTTCTGCGTAGCCCACGCCACCGAGCGATTTCGCGGCAAAGATACCGGTCATGATACAACCCACGATGCCGCACACGCCGTGCACGCCAAACACATCGCATGGGTCGTCAACGCGCAGCACACGTTTCAATGCGGTCACGCCCCACAGACCCGCCAGACCGGAAACCAGACCGACCAGCAGCGCGCCACCCACGCCGACATAACCACACGCTGGCGTAATGCCAACCAGGCCGGCAATGGCACCCGAACAGGCACCCAGCAGTGACGGTTTACCGCGTACCGCCCACTCGCCAAACACCCAGGAGAGGATTGCACCCGCAGTTGCCACAACGGTGTTCACGAAGGCCAGCGCGGCGATTTCGTTTGCTGCACTTGCCGAGCCGGCGTTGAAGCCAAACCAGCCAAAGTAGAGGATAGCCGTACCGGTAAATACCATCGGCAGGTTGTGCGGTTTGAACGCTTCTTTACCGAAGCCCACGCGTTTGCCAATCAGGTAGGCGCCCACCAGGCCCGCTACCGCGGCGTTGATGTGAACAACGGTACCGCCCGCGAAGTCCAGCGCGCCGTGCGTTGCCAGCAGACCGCCACCCCAGACCATGTGCGCAATCGGCACATAGGAGAGCGTCATCCAGACCACCACGAAGATCAGCACGGCAGAGAAACGGATACGCTCGGCGAGCGCGCCCACAATCAGCCCGACGGTAATACAGGCGAAGGAGCCCTGGAACGCAACGTGGATGTACTGATAGAAACTGCCCATCAGCGCGGTCAGCTCAATATTTTTCAGCATCACCCAGTCGAAGTTACCAAAGAACGCGTTGCCCGTACCGAACGCCAGCGAGTAACCGTAAACCACCCACAGCACGCAGACCAGTGCGAACGTCACGGCAACCTGCGTCAGCATGGAGAGAACGTTTTTGCCACGGATCAGGCCGCCGTAGAACAGCGCAATGCCCGGAATTGACATGAACAGCACCAGCGCGGTGCTGATCATCATAAAGGCGTTATCGGCTTTGTCGACCACCGCTGGGGTAGCAGCCAGCGCCAGGCCCGGCAGCAGCGCCAGCGAACCCAGACCCGTTTTGAGTGTTGCTATCTTCATTTTCTCGATCCCTATCACTGTGTGCCAGGAGTTACTTACAGAGCCGCTTCGTCAGATTCGCCGGTACGGATGCGAATGACGCGCTGCAGTTCGGCAACGAAAATTTTGCCGTCGCCAATTTTGCCGGTATAGGCCGCTTTGCTAATGACATCAATGACTTCATCAAGCTGATCGTCAGCAATCGCGACATCAATTTTTACTTTTGGCAGAAAGTTAACGCTGTATTCCGCCCCGCGATAAAGCTCGGCATGACCCTTCTGACGACCAAAGCCTTTCACTTCGGTGACAGTCAGTCCCTGAATACCCATTGAAGACAACGCTTCACGCACGTCTTCGAGTTTGAATGGTTTGATTACAACCGTAACCAGCTTCATAGATCCCCTCCAGTCAGAATTCGGTAATGGCCGCAGCTTACGCAGAAGGTATTGCAAGGGGTGTGCCAGAAATGAAAACGAGGGGGAACGGCGGCGCACAGAGCATTACGCAGCCGTAATAAACAAACAAGCGAAAAAAAACGCACCATGCCGGTGCACGGTGCGTTTCAGTTTTGCACCAACAGGAATGACTGTTAGCGCGTCGCCTCATTTTGGTGCATCAGGCGCTAAGCGACTCTTCATCACGCACGCTGGCCGCCAGCTCTTCGCCCGCCAGCTGCAGCTGGTACATCTGCCAGTAGCGACCTTTTGCTTCCAGCAGTTCACGGTGCGTACCGCGTTCAACGGCCTGTCCGCGGTGTAGCACCAGAATGGTATCGGCATCAACGATGGTGGAAAGACGGTGGGCAATCACTACCAGCGTCGTATGGTCGCGTACCGCGGCCAGCGCCTGCTGGATGGCCTGCTCGGTACCGGAGTCAATACTGGCCGTAGCTTCATCCAGAATCAGAATCTGCGGCGTTTCAATCAGCACCCGCGCCAGCGCCAGGAGCTGCTTTTGCCCGACGGAGAGATTGTTCCCCTGCTCGCCCAGTTTGGTATTGATCCCATCGCTAAACCCGCGCGCCAGCTCTGCCAGCTGCACTTTTTCCAGCACGTCCCAGACCTGCTCCTGCGAGTAGTCTCGCCCCAGGGTCACGTTGGCGTAGAAGGTATCGGCAAGCACGACCGGATCCTGCTGCACCATCGCGACGCCTTTACGCAACACGGTGTGGCTGAGAGACGCGAGCGGGCGCCCGTCGAGGCGGATTTCGCCGTGCGTGACCGGGTAATAGCCCATCAACAGGCTGGCAAGCGTGCTCTTACCGCTGCCGGTATGCCCCACCAGCGCCACGAAACCGCGCGACGGAACGTCAAGCGTGATGTCCTGCAGCACAAGCCGGTCTTCGCGATAGGCAAACGAGACGTTATCAAAGGCGATAGTCCCGCTTTGCAGAGGCCGCTCGTCATTGCCGTAGGCCTGGCGCGGCCTGTCCATCAGCTCAAAGACGCGCTCCCCGGCGACCACCGCCTGCTGCAGCATCGATTGCTGAGTAGTAAGCTCGATCAGCGGCTCGTTAAGGCGCCCGAGATAGCTGATAAAGGCGTACAGCACGCCCACTTCAATCGTACCGTTTGAGCTCAGCCCAAAGAGCATCAGCAGCCCGCAAAGCACCAGCGCCGAGAAAAGGCTCAGCAGCGGACGCAGCAGGAAACCATCAAGCCGCAGCGTCTGCATACGCGCCATGTAGTGCGAACGGCTGGCTTCACCCATGCGTTCGCCAAAGCGCGCCTGCTGGCGGAACTGCTGGATGACGCTCATGCCGTTGATCACTTCATTGAAGCCATCGTTGATGTCGGCCAGATAAGCGCGGACCCGACGCACGATTGGCGTGCTGTAGCGCTGGTAAATGACCATGACAATCAGCACCGCCGGGAAGATGGTGATTGCCACCAGCGCCATGCGCCAGTCGAGGCTGAACATCGCCACCAGCATCGCGCCAATCAGCGCCGCGCTGCGTAACACCGTCGCGACCACGGTAACGTACAGATCGCGGATCACCTCGGTATCGTTGGTCACGCGCGAAATCACCTGCCCGACCGGCTGGATATCAAACTCGCTGAGCGGCTGGCGAAGCGCTGCGTCCATCACATCCGTACGCAGCTGCTGAACGACGCCCACGGCTGCGCGGTTAAACAGCAGAGACTGAGCATAGTGCAGCCCAGCCGCCGCCAGCTGCAGGCCAACGTAGGCCACGCCTAAGCCCGCCACCAGCCCCAGCGGAAGGTAGCTTTTGGCGACCATGTTGTCGATAAAATAGCTGATGAGCAGCGGACCGCTCACTTCAGCAATCGCCGCTATCCAGAGTAGAAGCACGGCCACGGAGAGCGGTTTACGCCACGGCGAGCCGTAGGCCAGCAGACGTTTGAGCGTCGGCCACATCGTTCCGATCTTACGCATTGGCGGCCTCCTCATCCTGCTCCGGCGCATCGTCCAGCGCCGCCTCAAGCTGTTGATAGCGGTACATATCGCGATACCAGCCCGGCTGCTCGGCAAGCATTTCATGCTGCCCGCGCTGGGCAATGTGCCCGTGCTGTAAGACCACAATTTCACTGGCTTCGGTGAGCGCCGACAAACGGTGGGCGCTGATAATCACCGTGCGTCCGTCGCCCCACTGGCGCAGGTTATGCAGGATCTGATGCTCGGTACGGCCGTCCACGGCGGAAAGCGCATCATCCAGGATCAGAATTTCAGCATTCAGCAGCAGCGCGCGGGCAATGGAGATGCGCTGTTTTTGTCCCCCGGACAGCATGACGCCACGTTCCCCGACTTCCGTTTCGTACCCCTGCGGCAGACGCAAAATATCATCATGTACGCTGGCCAGACGCGCCACATGTTCAATCTCGTCCTGCGTCGCTCCGGGGCGTCCCAGGGCAATGTTGTTCGCCACGGTGTCCGAAAATAAAAACGGCGTCTGGCTGACGACCGCCAGGCGACCGCGCCACTCATCCAGCAGCAGTCTGGTCAGGGGAATATCGTGGAAGCGGATATCGCCCTCGGTGACGTCAAAGTGCCGCTGAAGCAGAGAGAGCACCGTACTTTTGCCGGATCCCGTCGGGCCGCAGATGCCCAGCATTTGCCCTGGCTGCAGGGTAAAGCTGACGTTCTCCAGCACCGGATGCTCCGTATGCGGATAGACAAACTTGCGGACGTCGACGGTCATGACGCCGCGTCCTTCCGGTACGGCCTCGCTACCGTCGATGACCACCGGCGCTTCGGCCAGCATGGCGCGAATGCGGCTGTAGGCAGCGCTGCCGCGCTCCACGATGTTAAACATCCAGGCCAGCGCCAGCATCGGCCAGATCATCAGCCCCAGATACATCGCAAAGCTGGTCAATTGCCCCAGGGTAAGCGTGCCCTGCACCACCATCCAGCTTCCGCCACCAATGGCCAGCATATTTGCCATGCCGATTGCGATATAAATCGTCGGATCAAATCGCGCATCAATGCGCGCGACGCGCATGTTTTTCGCCCCGGTGTCTGCCGCATCGGCGGCAAACAGCGTAGACTGCCGGTCTTCCAGGCCAAACGCTTTGATCATGCGGATGCTGGTCATGCTCTCCTGGGTGCGATCGTTCAGAGATGAAAACGCCGCCTGCGCCAGCTTGAAGCGCTCGTGCAGCTGTTCGCCATAGCGATTGATCGCCAGCGCCATGATCGGCATCGGCAGCAGGGCGAGCAGGGTCAGCTGCCAGCTGATCTGCGTGGACATCACGATCAGCACCGCACAGCCCATCACCAGCGAGTCCACCAGCGTCAGCACCCCTTCCCCGGCGGCAAAGACCACGCGATCGACGTCGTTTGTCGCGCGGGCGATGAGATCCCCGGTGCGATGACGCAGATAAAATTCGGGATGCTGTCGGCTCAGCTGGCGGTAAAAATCTTCACGCAGCTCAACGGCCAGCTGATAGGACGCACCAAACAGCAGCACGCGCCAGACGTAGCGCAGCAGATAAACAATGACCGCCGTCAGCACCAGCGTGCCGACCCACATCAACACCCGTGCGGTGGTGTAATGCTGTTCGGTGACGCCATCCACGACGTACCCCACCACTTTCGGCGGGATCAGCTGCAGGATGGCAATAATAATAAGCAGGGCGACTGCACCGAGATAGCGTTGCCACTCCCGACGAAAGTACCAGCTTAATTGGGCAAATAATCGCACGCGGTTTGTTCCTGAAGGTATTTTACGAAGTTATTCAATGGGTAATGCTGTGGTGTATTTAATCTGTTCCATGGCGAAGCTTGAGGTGACGTCCGACAAACCCGGTACGCTGTTCACCAGCCGCTTGTAGAAATCATCATAGCGCTTCATGTCGGCCACCTGGACGCGCATCAGGTAATCATACTCTCCGGCCATACGCCAGAAACCGAGCACCTCGGGCATCTCTGACACCTGAGTAACGAAGCGGCAATACCACTCGCTGCTGTGATGCTGGGTTTTTATCAGCACAAATGCCGTCAACCCAAGCCCCAGCTTTTCAGGATCTAACAACGCGACGCGCCCCAGAAGAATGCCGTCATCTTCCAGCTTCTTAAGGCGCTTCCAGCACGGAGTGGTGGTCAGATTAACGGCATCTGCCAGCGCCTGCAAAGAGAGGGTACAGTCATTTTGCAGCAATGAAAGGAGCTTGCGGTCAATTTTATCTAGCATACCCACCTCACAGAGAAAATTTTTCTCTCTTCATTCTATTTTAAAGGCCAGATAGCAACAATTTTTTCTGTGCTTTTCGCTATCCTAGGCACAAAATGACAAACGGATAACGATGATGAATAGCACCTGGGTTAAACATGCGATCAGCGAAATCAATGCCGACTATCAGCGCTCGGCGGATACGCACCTGATTCGCCTTTCCCTGCCGGGATTTGACGGCATTCAGCTCTATCTGAAAGATGAAAGCACCCATCCCACCGGTAGCCTGAAGCATCGCCTGGCGCGCTCGCTGTTTTTATACGGTTTATGTAACGGCTGGATTAAAGAAGGCACCACTATTATTGAATCTTCATCCGGTTCAACGGCGGTGTCCGAAGCCTATTTCGCCCGCCTGCTGGGCCTGCCGTTTATCGCGGTGATGCCGTCCTGCACCGCAAAACGCAAAATCGAACAGATCGAATTTTACGGCGGACGCTGCCACTTTGTGGAAAGCGCCTGCGAAATCTACGCCGCCTCCGAAATGCTGGCCCGCGAGCTGAACGGCCACTATATGGACCAGTTCACCTTCGCCGAGCGCGCGACGGACTGGCGCGGCAATAACAACATTGCCGACAGTATTTTCCGCCAGATGACCCACGAACCGCATCCGGTTCCGTCGTATATTGTGATGAGCGCCGGTACCGGCGGCACGTCAGCCACGATTGGACGCTACATTCGCTGTCAGGGCTACGATACCCAGCTGATGGTGGTTGACCCGCAGAACTCCGTGTTCCTCGAGTACTGGCAAAATCGCGATGCCGCTCTGCGCAGCCCGGTGGGCAGTAAAATTGAAGGAATTGGCCGCCCGCGCGTGGAGCCCTCTTTTATCCCCGACGTTGTGAATGAGATGATGCGCGTGCCGGATGCCGCAAGCGTGGCAACGGCGCACTGGCTGGAAACGCAGCTGGGCCGCAAAGTGGGCGCATCAACGGGCACAAATATGTGGGGCGCACTGCAGCTTGCCGCCCGTATGCGCGAAGAGGGGCGCACCGGTTCCATCGTCACGCTGCTGTGCGACAGCGGCGAGCGCTACCTTGAAACTTACTATAACGCGGAGTGGGTGCAGGCCAACATCGGCGATATCGCCCCGTGGAAAGCACAGATTGCAGACCTGGTGAAATAAAAAAAGCCAGACCGAAGTCTGGCTTGCTGGAAGGGTCTCACTATTCGGGGGAATACGGGAGATTGTTGTTGTCCAGCCAATGCGTCAAAAAATGGGACACTGCTTCATTGCGGCAGTGGCCAATAACCGGCAGATAAGGAAGTTCTGCTTTCAGCTGCGCCATCGCATTCCCCATGATCAGACCGCGACCTACGCTACCCAGCATTTCGCGGTCGTTCATGGCGTCACCAAACGCCATACATTCCTGCAGCGTTAAGCCCAGGTGGTCGCTCAGCACCGCCAGAGCGGATCCTTTGTTACAGCCCACCGGCAGCACTTCCAGACAGTCCACCGCCGAGAAGGTCAGGTGCGCCCGGTCGCCCAGCGCCTCATTCAGTTGAATCCTTAAGCGGCACAGATCGTCATGATCGCCGCAGAAGCAGATCTTGGTTACCACATGGGCGGGGATCCGTCGAAGATCGATAAGCTGATATTTGAAACCGCTGTATACATGCGCGTGCAGCAGTTCAGGGATTTCACGTCCGGTAAACCAGCCCCGATCGTTAAAGACGTGGATACTGGCCTGCGTGTCCCAGGTGCTGTGCAGCACGATATCCGCGACTTCCGGGTTGAGATCCTGCCGGTGCAGCACATCCCCTTCTACGGAGTGAATTCGCGTCCCGTTGCCGGTGATGAGAAAGGCGTCGAGGGAAAACGCGCCCAGCAAATGGCGCATCTCCAGCACATGGCGGCCAGTGGCAAACGTCAGGGTGACATCACGCTCGCGCAGGCGCTTCAGCGTGTTCAGGGTTTTTTCCCCTAAACGGTGATCCGGCATTAACAGCGTACCGTCCATATCAAATGCAGCGAGCCGAGCCATGATTACTCCCGAAATGTGATGCGGTTAACTTGTGCAACAGTATCGTGTGAGATATACGGAAGTAATAGTGAATAGATGAAAATTATTGTTCCGGGTTTCTTATGCGCCAGCTCAATCGACTCAACCAGTATCACCGCCTCTGGCAGCCTTCCCTGGGTGCAACGCAACAGGTCACCATCAGCGAGCTGGCCGCCCGCTGTTTTTGTAGCGAGCGGCATGTCCGAACGTTGCTGCGCCAGGCCCAGGAGGCGGGCTGGCTCAGCTGGCGCGCGCAGTCTGGCCGCGGTAAGCGCGGTGAGCTAACGTTCCATGTCGCCCCGGAGTCGCTGCGCAATACGATGATGGAAGAGGCGCTGAAAAGCGGGCAGCAGCATAACGCGCTGGAACTGGCCCAGCTTGACCCTGAAGCGCTGCGGTCGTTACTGCATCCTTTTTTGGGCGGGCAGTGGCAAAACGACACGCCGACGCTGCGCATCCCCTACTATCGCTCCCTGGAGCCGCTTCAGCCGGGATTTTTACCGGGCCGGGCAGAGCAGCATCTGGCGGGACAGGTCTTCTCAGGCCTGACGCGTTTTAACGGTAACAGCAGTGAACCCGCGGGCGATCTGGCGCATCACTGGGATGTCTCTGATGACGGCCTGCGCTGGCATTTCTACATTCGCTCCACCCTGCACTGGCATAACGGCGATAAAATAGAAACGGCGCAACTCCAGCGAAGTCTAACAGCACTGTTGACGCTTCCCGCCCTGCGCACTCTGTTTCAGAGCGTCTTATGTATTGAAACAACGCATCCACAGTGTCTGACGTTTACGCTGCATCAACCTGACTACTGGCTGCCGCACAGGCTGGCAACCTACTGTAGCCGTCTGGCGCATCCCGACCATCCTGCGGTTGGCAGTGGCCCGTTTCGGCTGGCTGCCTTTGAGTCCGACCTGGTTCGTCTGGAAAGCCATGAGGAGTATCACCTGAGCCATCCGTTGCTCAAAGCCATCGAATATTGGATCACCCCCCAGCTTTTTGATTACAGGCTGGGTACCAGCTGTCGCCACCCGGTGCAAATCGCGATCGGCGAGGCTGACGAGCTGGAAAGTCTGCGGCTGGTAAGCAGCAGCACCAGCCTGGGGTTCTGTTACCTCACGCTAAAACAGAGTGCGCGCCTGAGTGAGATCCAGGCAAAACGGCTTATCAATATCATTCATCTCTCCAGGCTTCTCCACACACTTCCGCTAAACGAAGGGCTTATCACGCCCACCCAGGAACTGCTTCCCGGGTGGACCATCCCCGAATGGCCTGATTTATCGGACGTCACCCTCCCTGAAGCGTTGACGCTGGTTTATCATCTCCCTGTTGAGCTTCACACCATGGCCAGCCAGTTGAAGGCATACCTGGCGCTACAGGGGTGCGAACTGACCGTCATCTTTCACGACGCCAAGACGTGGGACGGGTGCCTGGAGCTTGCCGATGCAGACATCATGATGGGGGACAGGCTGATTGGCGAAGCGCCGGAATATACGCTTGAACAGTGGCTGCGCTGCGATGCCCTCTGGCCGCACGTTCTTAGCGCTCCGGCTTACGCTCATCTGCAAGCGACGCTGGATGCGGTACAGACTCAGGCCCAGGCTCGGGATAGACACGCGGGACTGCAAGCCATCTTTAACCGGCTAATGGAGAGTGCGGTGCTGACGCCACTCTTTAATTATCAATACCAAATCAGTGCTCCGCCTGGCGTGAATGGTATACGTCTCAACACCCGCGGCTGGTTTGACTTCACCGAAGCCTGGCTGCCCGCGCCCAAATCGTGAAGAAGCTGGTCGCCGTCGTGGTCAGACGGTAACATAACGTTTTTACCGTAACAGTCGAGATGATTTATGAAACGTGCCGTCGTCGTGTTCAGCGGAGGACAAGACTCAACTACCTGCCTGGTCCAGGCCCTTCATCAGTACGATGAAGTTCACTGTGTCACTTTCGATTATGGTCAGCGTCATCGCGCTGAAATCGACGTTGCTCGTGAATTAGCCCTGAAACTGGGCGCACGCGCGCACAAGGTGCTGGACGTTACGCTGTTAAATGAACTGGCCGTGAGCAGCCTCACCCGCGACAGTATTCCTGTACCAGACTACGAACCCGATGCCAGCGGCATTCCAAATACCTTCGTGCCGGGCCGTAATATCCTCTTCCTGACCCTGACGGCGATCTACGCCTACCAGGTAAAAGCCGAAGCGGTGATCACGGGCGTGTGCGAGACCGACTTCTCCGGCTACCCGGACTGTCGTGATGAGTTCGTGAAAGCGTTAAACCATGCCGTTAATCTGGGTATGGCGAAAGAGACGCGCTTTGAAACTCCGCTCATGTGGCTGGATAAAGCCGAAACCTGGGCGCTGGCGGACTACTGGGGCAAGCTGGACCTGGTTCGCAGCGAAACGCTCACCTGCTATAACGGTATCAAAGGCGACGGTTGCGGCCAGTGTGCGGCCTGTAATCTGCGCGCTAACGGGCTAAACCACTATCTTGCCGATAAATCCGGCGTGATGGCCGCGATGCAGAAAAAAACCGGACTTAAATAGGGCTACTTAACCGTGCTGTCGAACAGTTTCACACCGGCAGCACGGGTGACTTTCATCAGCGTTGTCAGCGTTGGGTTGCCGTTGTCTGATAGGGTTCGGTATAGCTGCTGACGGGACAGACCTGCTTTGGCAGAAATTTCTCCAATACCGCCTCGCGCTTCAATGACCTGACGGAGTGCAATGAGATAGGCGGGGATCCCCTGATCTTCATAGATCTCTTCCAGGGCTGTTTGCAGATAACGCTGAGCGTCGGAAGGATTCTCTCGCAGCATTTTCACAACAGCATCATGGTGGCTAACGGAGCTAGAATATTTTCGTTCAGCGGCGCTCATTGGAATGTCCTTTTGTTTGATGATCTTTCCAGTAATCTATTGCCAGTTTGATATCTGCTTTTTGGCTCTTTTTGTCACCACCGATCGGTAACAATAAAACCTGCCGATTCTCTACTGAAAAATAGATCCTGTAGCCGGGGCCACTGTCGACTCGCATCTCCCAAACTCCTTCCCTGAGATACCTGTAATCGCCAAAATTACGTTTTATCGCACGGTTAATCCGCATAAGGATCCGGAAAACCATATCCGGATCCTTTCGATTCATTCTGGCAACCCACTCCTCAAACGGTACTTTCCCGTCACGGGTCCGGTAGCGTTCAACAACGTAGTCCCTGTCCATTATTCTATCCCTGAAAAATCCTTTTGTCTTTTATAAAAGACAAACTTTCTATGCGATCATCAACTCCAGCTTTTCCCGCAACTCCCCTTCCAGCGGCAGCGCTTTCTGCGTTTTCAGATCGATACAGACAAAGGTGATCAGCGCATCAGCCACCATCTGCCCTTCTGGATCGAGCGTCACCACCTGGCTTAAGACCCCACTTTTGCCATTGATCTGTTGCACCTGGCTGGTGACCGTGAGCACATCACCCAGCACGGCCGGACGGCGGTAGTTGATGTTGATATTGACGACCACAAACGCGATGTTGTGCGCGGTCAGCCACTGAAAGCTTTCGCTATTTTCCAGCCCGTCCCAGCGCGCTTCTTCAAGAAACTCAAGATAGCGAGCATTGTTCACATGCTGATAAACGTCGAGATGAAAACCGCGTACTTTGATTTTTGTCTGCATAGCGCAATAGCCTTTACTGTTATTGTAGGAAGAGAGGTCATAACTGGTATGACCTCTTTATCCTGGCAAAATTTTGCCGCAGTGCAAGAAATTGCGTAATTACAACGTCAGGTGTGAGAGGTTGCGCTCAACCAGCGCGCTGCCCATGCCCGGCACCTGCTTGAGATCGTCGACCGTTTTGAAAGGACCATACTCTTCGCGGTAACTAACGATGGCCTGCGCTTTTTTCAGGCCCACGCCATTCATCGCGCGGGCGAGATCTTCCGCTGAGGCCGAATTGATACTGACCCGCGTACCGTCATCATCCGCATTTTTACCGGCGTCTGTCGCTTTGGTTTGCCCTTGCGCCGGCGCTGCCGCGTCGGACTTGCTCTGCGTAGCTTGTGTTTTGGCGGCGGGGGCCGACGCCATCGCACCCGCGCTCATCCCGGTGGTGGCAATAGCCAGCGTAATTAACAGTGCTTTGATTCCACATTTCATGCTGTTATCTCCTTGTTTGTTGACAGCCAGATCACGATAGCCGCCAGTTAAAACCGGCACAAACAGCAGATTGCAGAAATGGAAAAGGCCGCGAAAGCGGCCTTTAGTTTTTGCAGTGCGTTACGAAAATCTGCGAGCAGACACGTAATTACTGCTGCTGAGTCATGACATCACCCAGCTTGATTTTGGCTTCTTTACGCAGGTTACTCATCATGGCTTCGAAGGCAATCTGGGCATTGTTCTGGGTAATTCCCTGAACCATCGCTTTCTTCTGCGCTTCTGGCAGGGTGCCGGCTTTTACTTCATCCAGCGCCAGCAGAACGACGTTACCCTGAGCATCGGTGGTAGTGCCGAAGCTTGGCTTGTCCTTCGCAGGCAGCGTCAGACCAAACGCGGCCTGGCTGATTGGGTCCTGGCCGGTACGGCTCAGCGTTTTCGCTTCACCGAAGCTCAGGCCAGCCGCTTTCAGCGCGTCTTCTTTACCCGCTTTCAGATCGGACAGAATCTTCTCAGCATCCAGTTTCGCCTGCTGTTCCGCTTTGTTGTGCTTAACCTGAGCGACAACCTGATCCTTCACTTCCGCCAGCGGTTTGACCGCTTCTGGCTTGTGTTCGCTGACGCGCAGCACAAACGCACGATCGCCGTCGACGGTAATGATGTCAGAGTTACTGCCCGGCGTGCCGTTCTCGCCCACCAGACCACCGTTGAAGATGGCATCGGAAACTGGTTTGAAGTTCAGCTCTTCCGGCAGGTTGTCGCGACCAAACCAGCCCGTCTCAACCGCCTTCACGCCGGCCGCCTGCTCTGCACCTGCCAGAGATTCGTTGTCGTTGCTGGCGGCATCGCTCACCTTCTGCTGCAGCGCGTAGTAGGCATCCAGCGCTTTTTCCTGTTTCACTTTCGCCGCGATATCATCGCGAACGTCAGCCAGCGGCTTGGTTTTCGCCGCGGTGATGTCGTCCAGGCGAACGACCAGGAAACCAACGGAAGACTTAATAACACCAGAAAGCTGGCCTTTCTCTTTCAGACCGGCATTTTTCAGCTCGTCAGGCGTGGTCGCATCTTCCAGCCAGCCCATATCACCGCCGTTTTTCGCCGAGATAATGTCGGTGGATTTCGCTTTCGCAACGGTCGCGAAATCAGCGCCTTTGTTCAGCTCATCCAGCGCCGCTTTAGCATCGGCCTCGGTTTTCGTCTGAATCACGCTGTAGCGGTTACGCTGCGGCTGAGTGAACTGATCCTGATGCTGATCGTAGTAAGACTGGATTTCAGCATCAGAAGCGGTTTCCTGCAGCGCGGCCGCATCCAGCTTGATGTAGCTCACGCGGAACTGCTCTGGAGAAACAAAGGAATTCTTGTTCTGCTCGTAGTAAGCGTTAACGTCAGCATCGCTTACCTGCTGTTTCGCCGCCAGGGCGTTCACATCAATGGTCGCTTCGCGAACAACACGCTGCTGCGCCACCAGCGCGGCCAGTTCATCCGTTTCACCTTTGAGCATGAAATCGGTGCCCACGACGGCATTGATGAGCTGCTGGGTGGTCAGCTGGTTACGCAGCGCCTGAGCGTACTGATCGGCCGTCATCCCCATCTGATTGACGATGCTGTTGTAACGCGCGTTGTCGAATTTACCGTTAGACTGGAAGGCTTGCGTGGAGAAGATGGCTTTTTTCACCTGCTCATCGCTGATGCCAAGGCCCAGTTTTTTGGCATACTGATCGAGCAGCGCTTCGTCGATAAGACGGTTCAGTGTCTGTTGGCGCAGGGTCTTCATGTACCCTTCGTTTGCCGCCAGTTCAGAGAATTGGTCGCCCAGCTGTTGCTGCATACGGTTACGTTCACCGGCAAAAGCATTCTCGAACTGACCACGGCTGATTTCCTGGCCATTCACTTTTGCGGCGTAGTTTGCGCCACCGCCAATAAGGTAACTGCTCACGCCGGTCAATATGAACGACACGATAATGATACCGAAAATAATCTTGAGCACGAGACTGTTAGCAGCCGTGCGTAAGCTGTCCATCATGGTGTAACAACACTCCGCTGTAGGTGACTGGTTACCTGACGCTGACGGAAAATCCTGCCCGTCGCGCGTGAAGGCGTATTGTGACAAGAAAACGGGGCGATTGTCAGCCCACAACTCGCATAAACTCGCACAAATCAGGTCTGGACAAACAAAAAAGGCACATCAAATGATGCGCCCTTGTACTTTCCGGCTTCCCTGAAACGGGAAAGCAATCAGTTTACTGCGTCTTTCAGCGCTTTACCTGCACGGAAACCCGGCACTTTAGCAGCAGCAATGGTGATCTCTTTACCGGTCTGAGGGTTGCGGCCAGTACGGGCAGCACGCTCTTTAACAGCAAAAGTACCGAAACCTACCAGTGCAACGTCGTCCCCAGCCTGCAGAGATTCAGTAACAGAAGCAATTAAGGCATCTAACGCACGTCCAGCTGCAGCTTTAGAAATATCAGCACCCGCAGCAATTTTGTCAATCAGTTGAGATTTATTCACTGTTCTCTTCCTCTCTTTATAATTTATATCGCGCCTGAATCCTTCACAACGCGACCGCGCAGCAGTTATATCAGGCCTGCCATGACCTTACAACACCCGTTGTTGATGACGGACCTAATCAGCAATCTAAATTAGCTATACAAAAAAAGGCTGGCAAGTGCGAAATGACTTACCAGCCTTGTTTTTATTGACGCTCTTTGCGCGAGGTCACTATTTTGCGGTTACAACCTGCATTCCGGAGGGTTCATTCTGCAGTGCGAGACTGAGAACTTCCTCAATTCGCTTCACAGGATGGATCTGCAGGTCGGCAATCACATTGTCCGGAATCTCTTCCAGATCGCGTTTGTTTTCGTAAGGGATCAATACGGTTTTGATCCCACCGCGGTGTGCCGCCAGCAGTTTTTCTTTTAAACCCCCAATCGGCAGAACCTGACCACGCAGCGTAATTTCACCGGTCATTGCCACATCGGCACGCACCGGGTTACCTGTCAGGCAGGAAACCAGAGCGGTACACATGGCAATACCAGCGCTTGGACCATCTTTCGGCGTCGCCCCTTCCGGAACGTGCACATGGATGTCGCGTTTTTCGTAGAAATCAGAGTTGATACCCAGTTTCTCCGCGCGCGCGCGCACCACGGTCAGCGCCGCCTGGATGGATTCCTGCATCACTTCTCCCAGCGAGCCGGTGTAGGTCAGCTTGCCTTTGCCCGGCACACAGGCGGTTTCGATGGTCAGCAGATCGCCGCCCACTTCCGTCCATGCGAGGCCGGTCACCTGACCAACGCGGTTTTCGTTGTCCGCACGACCGTAGTCGAAGCGCTGGACGCCGAGATAGGCATGCAGATTGTCGCCGTTAATCACAATGTGTTTCAGGCTCTTATCCAGCAGCAGCTGTTTCACCGCTTTACGACACAGTTTAGAGATTTCACGCTCAAGGCTACGCACGCCCGCTTCACGGGTGTAGTAGCGGATGATGCCAATAATCGCGCTGTCCTCGACGGTCAGCTCGTTGGCTTTCAGCGCGTTACGCTCAATCTGTTTCGGCAGCAGATGCTGCTTAGCGATGTTCAGCTTCTCATCTTCGGTATAACCGGAGAGACGGATCACTTCCATACGGTCCAGCAGCGGGGCCGGAATGTTCATGGAGTTGGAGGTCGCCACGAACATCACATCGCTCAGGTCGTAGTCCACTTCCAGGTAGTGATCGCTGAACGCCACGTTCTGTTCTGGATCAAGCACTTCCAGCAGCGCAGACGCAGGGTCACCACGCATGTCCGACGACATCTTGTCGATCTCATCGAGCAGGAACAGCGGGTTTTTAACCCCCACTTTCGCCATCTTCTGGATCAGTTTACCCGGCATAGAACCGATGTAGGTACGGCGGTGACCGCGGATTTCCGCTTCATCGCGTACGCCACCCAGCGCCATACGGATATACTTACGTCCAGTCGCTTTGGCGATGGACTGGCCCAGAGAGGTTTTACCTACCCCCGGCGGTCCGACCAGGCACAGAATTGGGCCCTTGATTTTGTTTACACGGCTTTGTACCGCGAGGTACTCAAGAATGCGGTCTTTCACGCGTTCCAGGCCGTAGTGATCGGTATCCAGGATTTCCTGCGCCTGACGCAGGTCTTTTTTGACCTTGCTGCGGGCGTTCCACGGAACCTGCACCATCCACTCAATGTAGCCGCGAACAACGGTCGCTTCAGCCGACATTGGAGACATCATTTTAAGCTTCTGCAGTTCTGCTTCGGCCTTCTCTTTCGCCTCTTTCGGCATCTTCGCCGCGTCGATCTTACGCTTTAGCGCTTCGTTTTCGTCCGGCGCGTCGTCCATCTCGCCCAGTTCTTTCTGAATGGCCTTCATTTGCTCATTCAGATAGTACTCACGCTGAGATTTCTCCATCTGCTTTTTGACGCGGTTGCGAATGCGCTTCTCAACCTGCAGCAGATCGATTTCAGACTCCATCATCGCCATCAGGTATTCCAGACGTTCGTTAACGTCGGACATTTCCAGCACGGACTGTTTGTCAGCCAGCTTCAGCGGCATATGTGCAGCGATGGTGTCCGCCAGACGCGCAGGATCGTCGATGCTGTTCAGCGACGTCAGCACTTCTGGTGGAATTTTCTTGTTCAGCTTGATATAGCCTTCAAACTGGCTAATCGCGGTGCGCACCAGCACTTCCTGCTCGCGCTCATCAAGCTCAGGCGAATCAAGGTACTCTGCCTTTGCAGAGAAGTGTTCGCCGTCGTCTGACAGAGTGGTAATACGCGCACGCTGCAGGCCTTCTACCAGCACCTTCACGGTGCCGTCAGGCAGCTTCAGCATCTGCAAAATAGAGGCCACGGTCCCGACGGTGAAAAGATCGTTTACACCCGGCTCATCCGTTGATGCTTCTTTCTGCGCCACCAGCATGATTTTTTTATCATGATCCATGGCGGCTTCGAGGCAACGGATAGATTTTTCCCGCCCTACAAATAAGGGTATGACCATGTGCGGATAAACCACCACATCGCGCAACGGCAATACGGGGATTTCAATGCGTTCAGAACGCTCAGGATTCATAGAGCTCTCTCTTAGTTAGTGTCCGCCAGGTAAGCTGGTCATGTCACTGTGCTTCACATAACCATTAACATGTATCCAGTATATGGGGATGTTTCCCACACATTCAACGCTATGAATACGGAAAAAGTAAAGGGGAGATAAAATCCCCCCTTTTTGATTAACTGCTTGTATGATTTGGTTAATTATTCGCCAGATGCCTGCTGCGCTTCCGGTTTGCCGTAAATCAGCAGCGGCTTGGTTTGACCGCTAATGACGGACTCGTCAATCACCACTTTCTCAACGTCTTCCATTGATGGGAGATCGTACATGGTGTCGAGCAGTGCCGCTTCAACAATTGAACGAAGACCACGGGCACCGGTTTTACGGACCATCGCTTTCTTGGCAATCGCATCCAGCGCTTCGTCGCGGAATTCCAGATCAACGCCTTCCAGATTGAACAGCGCCTGATACTGCTTGGTCAGCGCATTTTTCGGCTCTTTCAGGATCTGGATCAGCGCGTCTTCGCTCAGTTCATTCAGCGTTGCGACAACCGGCAGACGGCCGATGAATTCAGGGATCAGACCGAATTTGATCAGATCTTCCGGTTCAACCTGAGAAAGCAGTTCGCCTTCGTTTGGTTTTTCGGACGTCGATTTCACCGTTGCGCCAAAACCAATTCCGGAGCCGGTTTCAACACGGTGGGAGATGACTTTGTCCAGACCAGCAAACGCACCGCCACAGATGAACAGGATCTTGGAGGTATCAACCTGCAGGAACTCCTGCTGCGGATGTTTACGACCACCCTGCGGCGGAACGGCGGCAACCGTACCTTCAATCAGCTTCAGCAGCGCCTGCTGTACGCCTTCACCCGATACGTCACGGGTAATGGACGGGTTGTCTGATTTACGGGAGATCTTGTCGATCTCATCGATGTAAACAATCCCGCGCTGGGCTTTCTGTACGTCGTAATCGCACTTCTGCAGCAGTTTCTGGATGATGTTTTCGACGTCCTCACCCACATAACCGGCCTCGGTCAGGGTGGTGGCATCCGCCATCGTGAACGGAACATCAAGCAGACGCGCCAGGGTTTCAGCCAGCAGCGTTTTACCGGAACCGGTTGGGCCGATCAGCAGAATGTTACTTTTACCCAGTTCTACGCCATTGCTGGTGTCACCGTTACGCAGACGTTTGTAGTGGTTATAGACCGCTACCGCCAGCACTTTTTTGGCCTGCTCCTGTCCGATGACATAGTCGTCAAGGTGATGACGAATTTCATGCGGCGTTGGCAGCGCGCTGCGCTCACGGTGCGGTGCGACTTCTTTAATCTCTTCGCGAATGATGTCGTTACATAAATCGACACATTCGTCGCAGATATACACGGACGGCCCGGCAATCAGTTTACGCACTTCATGCTGGCTTTTGCCGCAAAAAGAGCAGTACAGCAGTTTGCCCGAACCATCTTTGCGTTTATCTGTCATGAGTCCAAACCTCTTTTTAAGTTCTTTGTGCCGCACATGACGACGCAAATGCCATTCTAAGACGCAAGCTGCAATCAGCAGCGTGCCGCCCTACCTTAGTATAGCGGCACACTCGCGTCGCGGGCATCAATTACGATGGGTCAACACGGAGTCGACTAAGCCGTACTCAACTGCCTCTGGAGCAGAGAGGAAGCGATCGCGCTCGGTATCGCGCTCGATCTGCTCGAGTGGTTGACCCGTATGCTGCGCCATAAGTTCATTCATGCGCGCTTTTACTTTCAGAATTTCGCGGGCGTGGATTTCGATATCCGTCGCCTGCCCCTGGTAACCGCCCAGCGGCTGGTGAATCATCACGCGGGAATTTGGCAAGCAGAAACGCTTACCTTTCGCCCCTGCTGTTAACAGGAACGCACCCATAGATGCAGCCTGACCCATACAGATAGTGCTTACATCAGGCTTGATGAATTGCATGGTGTCATAAATGGACATACCTGCTGTAATCACGCCCCCCGGGGAGTTAATGTACAGGTAAATGTCTTTTTCCGGGTTTTCCGCTTCCAGAAACAGCATCTGCGCCACGATCAGGTTAGCCATGTGGTCTTCCACCTGGCCGGTCAGAAAGATAACGCGTTCCTTGAGCAGACGGGAATAGATATCAAAAGAACGCTCACCACGTGAGGTCTGTTCAATAACCATTGGCACCAGAGCCATATGGGGTGCAAAGTTATCTCGTTCGCCACTGTATGACATTTCCGTCTCCTGGATCAAAATTGAAAACACCTGCTGTACTGATTGTAACCTTACGGACGGATTATCAGCCAGTCTCATTCATCATGATTACGTACTTATGGGGTTCACAGTGCCCTATTTCAAGCATAACAACCTTTTGTTGTTACGCTAACACCGAAAGGGCGTTTTAGCACTCTTCCTGGGCTATCGCTGCGATAAAAAAAACCCGCTGCCGCAAGGCAACGGGTTTTCTGTTCAAACTTTAAACCGATGGGGGCGAAATTACGCCTGCTGGTTCATCAGCTCGTTGAAAGAGGTCGCTTTTTCGGTCACTTTCGCTTTCGCCAGTACCGCTTCAACAGCCTGCTCTTCCAGGGCAACGTTGCGCATGTTGTCCATCAGCTCTTTGTTCTTACCGTAGAACTCGATAACTTCTGATGGATCTTCATATGCAGAAGCCATCTCTTCGATCAGGCCCTTCACACGCTCTTCGTCAGCTTTCAGCTCGTGGGTACGAATCACTTCGCCCAGCAGCAGGCCAACAACAACGCGGCGTTTCGCTTGCTCTTCGAACAGCTCGCGTGGCAGTTCCATCGCTTGCTGCTGGTTGCCACCGAAACGCTGTGCAGCCTGACGGCGCAGAACGTCGATTTCGCTGTCGATCAGGGCAGCTGGAACGTCGATTTCGTTGGCTTTCACCAGACCTTCGATCGCCTGAGATTTCACACGGTTACGCACCGCGCCGTTCAGTTCACGTTCCATGTTCTTACGCACTTCGGTACGCAGACCCGCTACGGAACCATCTTCCACGCCGAAACGCTTGATGAATTCTTCAGTCAGTTCTGGCAGTTCGCGCTCTTCAACTTTCTTCAGGTTGATAGCGAACTTCGCTGCTTTCCCTTTCAGGTTTTCAGCGTGGTATTCTTCCGGGAAGGTCACGTCGATGGTGAACTCTTCGCCAGCCTTGTGGCCTTTGATACCGTCTTCAAAGCCTGGGATCATACGACCCTGGCCCATCGCCAGTACGAAGTCAGACGCTTTACCGCCTTCGAACTCTTCGCCGTCTACAGAACCGGTGAAGTCGATGGTGACACGGTCTTCAGCGTCAACAGCGCCTTCTTTCTCTTTCCAGTTCGCCTGCTGCTTGCGCAGGGTATCCAGCATGCCGTCAACGTCTTCGTCAGTCACGGAAACAACTGGTTTTTCAACTTCGATAGATTCCAGACCTTTCAGCTCAACTTCCGGGTACACTTCGAACTCTACGGAGTAGGTGAAGTCTTCGCCCAGTTTGTATTCGCCTGGAACATAGTTCGGCGCGCCGGCTGGATTGATTTTTTCTTTGATGATCGCATCGATAAAGTTGCGGCTCATCAGTTCACCCAGCACATCCTGACGCACGGAAGCGCCATAACGCTGAGCAACAACATTCATTGGTACTTTGCCCTTGCGGAAGCCGTCAATACGTACTTTTTTTGCTACGTTGACCAGCTCGCTTTTCACAGCAGTTTCGATGCTGTCAGCAGCGATAGTAATCGTTACACGGCGGCCAAGGCCTTGAGTGGTTTCAACTGAAACTTGCATCTTGTTACCTCAAAAAAATCACAGTGCTCGGTCAACTCTGAATCTGTCTGTTATACCGGGATGCTCTCTTAGTGCAGATTCACATTCCCTGTCGCCAGAATCATCCCGAAGACATTCAATAAGACGCGGCATTATAGCGGCATCACTTAGGTGAGTCGAGAACGGTTGGGGCATGTTGCTGCGGCTTTTTTCACACTTTAAGGCTATTTTTAGCCTTAAAATCGCACCATCCGCTCAAAACTCAAACAAAACAAAACGGCCCGGAGGCCGTTTTGAGGAAATCTGTAAGCAACATACTGGAAAAGCTCCAGCCGTTGCAAATCCGATTTATCAGGCGATAGTGCCTGCTCCGCGACAGGGCGGTGATGCAAAAACCGTATCCTGCAGGCCTTCCCATTCCTTAATGGTGTAGGTATGCAGTGCCAGCGCATGCACGGTCGTGGAGAGTTCTTCCGTCAAGGTGCTGTAGATCAAGCGGTGTCGATTCAGGAAACGTTCTCCCGTGAAGCGATCGCTAACCAGAACCACTTTAAAGTGGCTTTCAGAACCTGCCGGCACGTTATGACGATAGCTTTCGTCGACGACTTCGAGGAACACAGGGTTGAACGCTGCCCTTAATTTATCTTCTATATGCTCACGTATCATCATGAAATTACTCCTCCGACAACGCCAGGATGTCACCCATCCCTTTAAATGTTAGCCGCTTTTACCGTTTCCATTACACCTTGACAACAAATATTTAGCTTTCGTCTGATTTTCTCATTCAAACGAATGAAGTTCACTGTGAGACTCATACGTTTTGTCATACACGGATTGGGAAAAACGGTGAACTGGTCAGTTTTCGGACAAGGCGATGAATTTACATGCGTTGACCACTTCCCCTCGCCGTTGGCGATGTTATGATGGCGGCAATTTTTCTCTTTATATGCTTACGATTCGTTGAGAACCCGAAAATGTTAAAAAAACTCTTCTTTCCGTTGGTAGCCCTTTTTATGCTGGCAGGCTGTGCTACCCCGCCTACCACTATTGATGTCTCACCAAAAATCACCCTGCCTCAGCAGGACCCAAGCCTGATGGGCGTCACCGTGAGCATTAACGGTGCCGATCAGCGTCAGGATCAGGCGCTGGCAAAAGTGACCCGCGATAACCAGCAGGTTACCCTCACCGCCTCCCGCGACCTGCGCTTCCTGCTCCAGGAAGTGCTGGAGAAACAGATGACCGCTCGCGGCTACATGATTGGCCCAAGCGGCGCGGTCGATCTGCAGATCATCGTGAACAACCTGTACGCTGACGTGTCTCAGGGCAACGTGCGCTACAACATCGCGACCAAAGCGGATATCGCCATCATTGCCACCGCGAAGAATGGCAACAAGATGACCAAAAACTACCGCGCCAGCTACTCTGTTGAAGGTGCCTTCCAGGCTTCTAACCAGAACATTGCTAACGCCGTGAACAGCGTGCTGACCGACACCATCGCCGATATGGCGCAGGACACCAGCATTCACGACTTCATCAAGCAGAACGCGCGTTAATCCCGCTCTCTGACCCGGTGTATCACCGGGTCAGTTTTATAAGAACATGTCCAGCCATTACTTACGCATTTTCCAGCAACCGAAATCAGCGATTCTGCTGATCCTCGGCTTCGCCTCGGGTTTACCCCTCGCGCTCACTTCCGGCACGCTTCAGGCGTGGATGACGGTTGAGAACATCGATCTTAAAACCATTGGTTTCTTCTCGCTTGTCGGCCAGGCCTATGTCTTTAAGTTCCTGTGGTCTCCGGTCATGGATCGCTACACGCCGCCTTTCCTCGGGCGTCGACGCGGCTGGTTAGTAATGACGCAGATCCTGCTGCTGCTGGCCATCGCGGCGATGGGATTTCTTGAACCCACCACCCAGCTTCGATGGATGGCGGCGCTTGCGGTGGTGATTGCCTTCTGTTCCGCCTCTCAGGATATCGTGTTCGACGCCTGGAAGACGGACGTGCTACCTGCAGAAGAGCGCGGCGCCGGCGCGGCAATCAGCGTGCTGGGCTATCGCCTCGGGATGCTGGTCTCCGGCGGGCTGGCGCTGTGGCTGGCAGATCGTTACCTCGGCTGGCAGGGCATGTACTGGCTGATGGCCGCCCTGCTGATCCCCTGCATTATCGCGACGCTGTTCGCGCCCGAACCGAGTGACATCATCCCGGTTCCCCGCTCGCTGGAGCAGGCCGTCGCCGAACCGCTCCGAGACTTCTTTGGCCGCAACAACGCCTGGCTGATCCTGCTGCTTATCGTTCTTTATAAGCTGGGCGACGCATTTGCCATGAGCCTCACCACCACCTTCCTGATCAGGGGTGTCGGTTTTGATGCCGGTGAAGTGGGTGTGGTGAATAAAACGCTGGGGCTGTTTGCGACCATTGTCGGCGCGCTTTATGGCGGCGTGCTGATGCAGCGCCTGACGCTGTTCCGCGCGCTGCTGATTTTCGGCATCCTTCAGGGCGCCTCTAACGCAGGCTACTGGCTGCTGTCGATTACCGACAAACATACGATCAGCATGGCCGCGGCGGTGTTCTTCGAAAACCTCTGTGGCGGCATGGGCACCGCGGCGTTTGTCGCCCTGCTGATGACCCTGTGCAACAAGTCGTTTTCCGCTACCCAGTTCGCGCTGCTCTCGGCGCTCTCCGCCGTTGGCCGCGTGTACGTTGGCCCGATTGCCGGCTGGTTCGTCGAAGCCCACGGCTGGCCAACATTTTATCTCTTCTCGGTCGTGGCTGCCGTGCCGGGAATTTTATTGCTGCTGGTCTGCCGTCAGACGCTGGAATATACCCAGCGGACAGAACATTTTATGCCGCGCACCGAATATCGCCGCGCCTACCGTTTTGCGCTACGTCTGTTAATGGCGGGCTGCACTGCTCTGGCGCTCTGGCTTGTGGTACTTATTATCAATGCCAGCACCTCTCTGGTACTCCCTTTCGAAGCCCTTCTGCTGGACGCAGGCGCCCTGCTGGCTATCGCCGGGATCCTGACCGGAGGTCTGCTTGATTTCATGGCGTTGCGTAAAATCCAGCTGACCTGAAGAAAAAAGCGAAAGGTTATTTCCCGTTGTAATCACTAACCGCAATTATAACGGCGAAATAGCCACCAACCGCTAAAAAAAATATTTGTTGTTTTGTGCGGGATAGGATTTGGAAATTATTGGCACCAGTTCCAAAACGCTATTTTTCATTAAACGATTCAGCACCCGAGAGTTTGATTTTTCGTTTTTAAGATGTCTTTTTATTGATAATTAATTGTTAATTTTTTGTTTATTTTCAACAATGGTTATACCAATTGCCCCTTTTAAGGTATGCTTGGGGGTCCTTTCGTTATAAAGCCCATGACATGCGGCTTCGGTCATAAAAAGCGACATAATTTGCAACACTTGTGACACGTGCGGCAGAACCCGGTAACACCTTCCTGACACAGGCCTAATGATGTTTACAGTAATGTAACCTTCCCGTAAAATGCCCGCACACTTTAAACGCCACCAGACTCCGTGGAATTGAGGTCGTTAAATGAGACTCGGGAAATACAATAAAAGTTTGGGATGGTTGTCATTATTCGCGGGCACTGTATTACTCAGTGGCTGCGATTCTGCACTACTAGACCCCAAAGGACAGATTGGACTGGAACAACGTTCACTGATATTGACGGCTTTTGGCCTGATGTTGATTGTGGTTATTCCTGCCATTTTGATGGCTGTTGGTTTCGCCTGGAAGTATCGTGCGAGCAATAAAGATGCGAAGTATAGCCCTAACTGGTCACACTCCAATAAAGTGGAAGCTGTGGTCTGGACGGTACCTATTCTGATCATCCTGTTCCTTGCCGTACTGACCTGGAAAACCACTCACGCACTTGAGCCAAGCAAACCGCTGGTTCACGATGAGAAACCTATTACCATTGAAGTGGTCTCCATGGACTGGAAATGGTTCTTCATCTATCCAGAGCAGGGTATTGCTACCGTGAATGAAATCGCCTTCCCGGCGAACACTCCGGTTCAGTTCAAAGTGACCTCCAACTCCGTAATGAACTCCTTCTTCATCCCACGTCTGGGTAGCCAGATTTACGCGATGGCCGGTATGCAGACCAACCTGCATCTGATCGCGAATGAAGCAGGCACCTATGATGGTATCTCCGCCAGCTATAGCGGCCCGGGCTTCTCAGGTATGAAGTTCAAAGCTATTGCGACGCCAGACCGTGCCGCTTTCGACCAGTGGGTTGAAAAAGCGAAGCAGTCTCCAAACACCATGTCTGACATGGCGGCGTTCGAAAAAGTGGCTGCACCAAGCGAATACAACAAGGTGGAGTACTTCTCTAATGTGAAACCAGATTTGTTCAAAGACGTTATTGGCAAATTTATGGATCACGGCAAGAGCATGGACATGACCCAGCCTGAAGGCGAGCACAGCGCGCACGAAGGTATGGAAGGCATGGACATGAGCCACGCGGAAACCGCTCACTAAGGGGCCGAGGAAGAAAATGTTCGGAAAATTGACACTGGATGCAGTGCCCTACCATGAACCGATTATCGTGGTTACGGTGGCTGCAATTATCATTGGTGGCGCGGCCTTACTGGCCCTGATCACTTACTTCGGTAAGTGGAGCTACCTGTGGAACGAGTGGCTGACTTCGGTTGACCACAAAAAACTCGGTATCATGTACTGCATCGTCGGTATCGTCATGTTAATTCGTGGCTTTGCGGATGCGATCATGATGCGTAGCCAGCAGGCACTCGCTTCTGCGGGTGAAGCCGGCTTCCTGCCACCGCACCACTACGATCAGATCTTTACCGCCCACGGCGTTATCATGATCTTCTTCGTGGCGATGCCGCTGGTTATCGGTCTGATGAACGTTGTCGTTCCGCTGCAAATCGGCGCGCGCGACGTGGCGTTCCCGTTCCTGAACAACCTGAGCTTCTGGTTCACGGTTGTCGGCGTTATCCTGGTTAACCTGTCACTGGGTGTGGGCGAATTCGCGCAGACCGGCTGGCTGGCCTACCC
>NZ_JANLIZ010000012.1:0-145995 GCF_024702055.1 Enterobacter sp. HG048 | reverse complement strand
AATTTGCCTGGCGGCTTTAGCGCGGTGGTCCCACCTGACCCCATGCCGAACTCAGAAGTGAAACGCCGTAGCGCCGATGGTAGTGTGGGGTCTCCCCATGTGAGAGTAGGGAACTGCCAGGCATCAAATTAAGTAGTAAGCCGGTGCATAAATCCGGTGGTTACAGCAGTCTTCGGTGGAGCGGTAGTTCAGTCGGTTAGAATACCTGCCTGTCACGCAGGGGGTCGCGGGTTCGAGTCCCGTCCGTTCCGCCACTTATTAAAAGCCCTGAGCTCACGCTCAGGGCTTTTTTCTTATCTGACGTTTAATTATTGCGAAATTAGCAAAAATCCTCTGCGTTTTGCGATCTTTTTCTCTATAACAACGCCAGCGATAATCTTCCTCAGTTTACGAACATAATGATTGAGGAATAGTATGACTCTCCCTGCATTTGGTCTGGGCACTTTCCGCCTGAAAGACGACGTTGTTATCGCATCGGTTAAAACCGCACTCGAACTGGGCTATCGTGCGGTTGATACGGCACAGATCTATGAAAATGAAACTGCCGTTGGACAAGCTCTCGAAGAGAGCGGTGTACCGCGTAACGAACTGTTTATCACCACGAAAATCTGGATTGAGAATCTCAGCAAAGATAAGCTGATCCCTAGCCTGAAAGAAAGCCTGAAAAAGCTGCGTACTGACTACGTGGATCTGACGCTGATCCACTGGCCCTCACCGAACGATGCCGTTTCTGTGGAAGAATTCATGCAGACACTTCTGGAAGCGAAAGCTCAGGGCTTAACCCGCGAAATTGGGATCTCCAACTTTACTATTCCGCTGATGGAAAAAGCCATTGCCGCTGTAGGTGCAGAAAATATTGCGACCAATCAGATTGAGCTGTCTCCCTACCTGCAAAACCGCAAAGTCGTGGACTGGGCAAAACAGCACGGGATCCACATCACCTCATACATGACGCTGGCCTACGGTAAAGCGCTGAAAGATGAAGTGATTACGCGTATCGCAGAGAAACATAACGCGACTGCCGCGCAGGTGATTCTGGCATGGGCAATGGGTGAAGGTTATGCCGTGATCCCATCATCAACTAAGCGTGAAAACCTGGCCAGCAACCTGTTAGCAGCGGATCTTCATCTGGATGCAGACGATAAAAAAGCGATCGCAGCGCTGGAGTGCAACGATCGCCTGGTAAGCCCGGAAGGTTTAGCTCCTGACTGGGATTAAGTTTGACCCGCCCTCTGTAACCTGAACCCTCACACAGCTCCTCCGGGAGCTGTTTTTATATGTTCACTCAGGAAGTCAATAAAGGCACGAATGCGCGTGCTCACTGCTCTGTCACTGTAATACACCGCGCTAAAAGGCATTTCGACCGGCAGACGTTTATCGGCCATTAGCTCCACCAGTTCGCCCCGGGCTATCTCCTTGTCAATCATATAGTCTGACAAGCAGGCGATACCATTTCCTTCAAGACACAGCTGCTTCAGCGTTTCCCCGCTGTTTGAGGATAATCCGCAGGTAATCTCATGAAGTTGACCATCATGACAGGCGACAGGCCAGGTGTTCAGCGACACCGGCTCCGTAAAGCCAAGGCACAGATGCTGCTTCAATTCTTCAACCGTCTCCGGTTTACCATGTTCGGCAATATACTCTGGTGATGCGATAATTTTGCGGTAGCTGGCAAACAGAGGGCGGGCGCGCAAGCTTGAATCTGTCAGGGTTCCCGCCCGGATAGCCACATCCACTTTCCGCTCGATGAGGTTGATAAACGTCTCTGAGGAGACCAGCGAAAGCGTCATCTCCGGATAGCGTTCGCGGAAAGGTTTGATCAGCGGCATCAGAAAGTGAAGCACAACCGGCGTGGCCGCATCAATGCGCAGCAATCCACGCGGCGTACTGCGGGTCTCCATAATCTCCGTCTCTGCTGCAGCCATCTCCTGCAGTACCGACTGCACGCGGCGGAAGTAACGCTCTCCTTCTTCCGTCAGGCTCAGCTGCCGCGTCGTACGGTTGAGCAGACTCACTCCAAGCTTCATCTCCAGTTTTTTTACCGAACGGCTGATGGCCGAGTTAGCCTGTCCCAACTGTTCGGCCGCGCGGCTAAAGCTGCCGCTTTCAACGACGGCGACAAAGATTGTCAGCTCCTCCGATGTTGCTTTCATTGTTGCACCACCTGCAAAATTCTATTGATATTTTGACCATTTTTGTTATTTAAGCACTGGCGCATACTGCCTGTCATCTTAATCCTGATGATACGGAGTATTTTATGCCACTGGCGCTACTTGCCCTGACGATCAGTGCCTTTGCAATTGGCACAACCGAATTTGTTATCGTGGGGCTCGTTCCCACTATTGCTAACCAGCTTGCGATCTCGTTGCCCTCCGCTGGGTTGCTGGTGTCTATCTACGCCCTTGGCGTCGCCGTCGGTGCGCCAGTGCTGACGGCCCTGACCGGGCGTTTTCCGCGTAAGCAGCTGTTAGTCGCGCTGATGGTGCTGTTCACCGCCGGCAACGTTCTGGCCTGGCAGGCGCCTGACTACACCACGCTGGTGATTGCCCGTCTGTTGACCGGCCTTGCACACGGGGTGTTCTTCTCGATAGGTTCCACCATTGCGACCAGCCTGGTACCCAAAGAGAAAGCGGCTTCAGCGATTGCGATTATGTTTGGTGGGCTGACCGTCGCACTCGTTACGGGCGTACCGTTGGGAACGTTTATCGGACAACACTTCGGCTGGCGTGAAACGTTCCTTGCCGTCTCCTTACTGGGTGTGATCGCCCTGGTGGCCAGCCTGCTGCTGGTGCCGTCGAATATTCCTGGTCGGGCGGGCGCCAGCCTGCGCGATCAGCTGAAGGTACTCACGCATCCGCGTTTGCTGATCATCTACGCGGTTACGGCACTGGGCTATGGCGGCGTATTCACCGCCTTCACCTTCCTGGCGCCGATGATGCAGGACCTGGCGGGCTTCTCACCCAATGCCGTGAGCTGGATTTTGCTGGGATACGGTATTTCCGTTGCGATTGGCAATATCTGGGGCGGCAAGCTTGCGGATAAGCATGGTGCGGTACCAGCGCTGAAATTTATCTTCGCCGCCCTGGTGGTTCTGCTGATGATTTTCCAGCTCACGGCTTCGGTACACTACGCCGCGCTGGTCACCGTGCTGGTCATGGGGATCTTCGCCTTTGGTAATGTGCCCGGGCTGCAGGTCTACGTTGTCCAGAAAGCCGAGCTTTATACGCCTAATGCGGTGGACGTGGCTTCCGGCCTGAATATTGCCGCTTTTAATATTGGCATCGCGCTGGGCTCCATCATCGGTGGGCAAACCGTCGAACACTTCGGATTAACCCAGACCCCGTGGATTGGTGCGGTGATTGTCCTGGTGGCCTTCCTGCTGATTGGCCTGAGTGGACGTCTCGATAAGCCAGCACGGGTGGCGCTGGGGTAACATCAGTAAGTGCTTGCTTACAAAACTGGAAAGCGGTTTCTCAGAAATTGCGTTGAAAGTATGACCTAAAGTCCCTATAACATTAGAACCAGTCCGTTTTCCGGGCTGGTTCATGTTACAGAGGCTGTTTCCAAAAGTGCGAAAGAATACCTATGCCATGCGTTATGTTGCCGGAATGCCCGCGGAGAGAATTATGCCTCCGGGGTCATTTGCGAGTATTAGCCAGGCATTGCCCGCCGGTACGCCGTTAAGCAGCGATGATAAAATTCGGGTCCTGGTGTGGAATATCTTTAAACAGCAGCGCGCGGAGTGGTTATCCGTGCTCAAGAATTTCGGCAAAGATGCCCACCTGGTTCTGCTCCAGGAGGCACAAACCACCCCTGAACTGGTACGCTTTGCCACCACCAACTATCTTGCCGCCGACCAGGTGCCGGCATTTGTCCTGCCGCAACACCCCTCCGGTGTGATGACGCTTTCAGCAGCACATCCGGTCTATTGCTGTCCACTGCGCGAACGTGAACCGATCCTGCGTCTGGCGAAATCGGCGCTGGTAACGGTCTATCCGCTGCCGGATACCCGAATGCTGATGGTGGTGAACATCCACGCGGTGAACTTCAGCCTCGGCGTCGATGTGTATAGCAAGCAGTTACTGCCAATTGGCGATCAGATTGCCCATCACAGCGGGCCCATCATTATGGCGGGAGACTTCAACGCCTGGAGCCGTCCGCGCATGAATGCGCTGTATCGCTTTGCGCGCGAAATGTCGCTGCGTGAAGTTCGTTTTAGCGATGACCAGCGCAAAAAAGCCTTTGGTCGTCCTCTCGATTTTGTCTTCTATCGTGGTTTGAGCGTGCACGATGCCTCGGTCCTGGTGACGCGTGCCTCGGATCATAATCCTCTACTAGTCGAATTCAGTCCCGGCAAACCTGATAAATAATGGTGTGTCAGGTCTGCCGTGGGGCAGGCCTGCGCGGGAGCTGCCCTTTATTTTTCATTCACAAAGGACAGTACGATGACAACAACACGCTCCCATCATGACAACGTAGAAAAACAGTTTGGTTCTCAGGCAAGTGCCTATCTGAGCAGCGCCGTGCATGCTTCTGGCCGCGACCTGGTGCGTCTCGGTGAACGTCTGGCGGCGTTCCCGCAGGCGCACGTTCTGGATTTAGGCTGCGGGGCAGGGCATGCCAGCTTTACGGCTGCGCAGCAGGTCGCGCACGTTACCGCGTATGACTTATCCAGCCAGATGCTGGACGTCGTTGCCGGGGCGGCGAAAGCGAAGGGGCTGGACAACATCGATACGCGCCAGGGCTATGCCGAATCCTTACCGTTCGAAGATGCGTCGTTTGAAGTGGTAATCAGCCGTTATTCCGCGCATCACTGGCATGATGTCGGCCAGGCATTGCGCGAGGTCAAACGTGTTCTTAAGCCGGGCGGCACCTTCATCATTATGGATGTAATGTCTCCTGGACACCCGGTACGCAATATCTGGCTGCAGACGGTAGAAGCGCTGCGTGATACCTCGCACGTGCAAAACTACGCCAGCGGAGAGTGGTTGTCGCTTATCACTGAAGCGGGGCTGATCGCGCGTGCGTTGATTACCGATCGCTTACCGCTGGAGTTCAGCTCCTGGATCGCGCGTATGCGCACCCCGGAAGCATTGAGCCAGGCGATCAGGCTCTATCAGGAGAGTGCGTCCGCGGAGGTAAAGGCGTACTTTGAACTGCAGGAAGATGGATCGTTTACCAGCGATACCATCATGGCCGAAGCGCAAAAAGCGGAATAAACAAAAAAGGCACCGAGGGGAATCGGTGCCTTTTTATCTTTCGATCGTGTTATCAGGAGTCTGGCGTCGCGCTGTTCTTCACAAACAGCGTCAGCTGGTCGCCAGGTTTCAGATTGTCAGTATCATTGTTCCAGCGCATCACATCCTTGATGTTTACGCCGTGCCGTTTTGCGATACTGGACAGTGAATCGCCCTTGCGCACGCGATAGGTAATGCTATCGCTGTTGCTGGCGAGACGCTGTGCGCTGCTACCTGCACCCACCGTCAGAGTCTGACCCACTTTCAGGCCGGAGCTGCGCAGGTTATTCCACTGCTGCAGATCTTTCGCATTCACGCCAAGACGTGAAGCAATGCCCGAAAGCGTATCACCTGAACGAACCTTATAACTGCGGCTGTTAACTGATGATGCATCCGCGATCAGCGTTGACTGAACGGCGGCGATTTCACCAGAAGCTAAAGACTCACGTAACTGCTCAGCATGTTTCTGCGGAACCATTACATACTGCGGGCCACTTGCCCCCAGGGTTGAGCCTTTAACGCCAGCATTAAAGGTTTTCAATTTACTTACCGACATACCCGTCATATCAGCAACCTGTTGAATATCAACCGGATTACTGAGGCGAACACGCGCCAGTGCACGACTTTCGTCTGGTGTTGGCAGTTGTACACCGTAACGCTTGCTGTTCTTGAGAATATCGCTCAATGCCAGCATTTTCGGTACGTAAATCTTTGTTTCCTGTGGCAGTGAGAGCGACCAAAAATCGGTGGATTTACCCCGTGCTTTATTCGCTTTCATTGCCTTCAGTACACGACCTTCGCCACTATTATACGCTGCGACCGTTAACAGCCAGTCGCCGTCAAACATCTTGTTCAGACGTTGCATCATGTCGAGAGCGGCTGTCGTTGAAGCGACAACATCGCGACGCGCATCATAGTTGCGGGTCTGTTTCAGACCATAGTTTCGCCCGGTGCTCGGAATGATCTGCCAAATGCCTGCGGCATTGGCGCCAGACGTCGCGTGTGGGTCAAAAGCGCTCTCCACTATGGGTAGGAGTACCAGCTCCATAGGCATGTTACGTTTCTTAACTTGCCCGGCTATCCAGTACATATACGGCTCTGCCCGTAACGTTACATCGTGGAGATAGCTCTTATTACTTAAATACTTCTGTTTCTGTTCGCGAATCCGGGGATTTTCCGGAATTCCCATCTTTAGCTCGTCGCCTATAGAGGTCCACAAGTCTTGATCCTGCGCGTAAGATGTTCCATCGTCCATCCAGCGCGCCGAACTTGCAAACTTCCCTGCTTCCCCTTGACCAGCCGCAGAAAGGCTCTGTGCGTGCTGTTGTACGTTGCTGCCGTTTTGCGACTGGCAACCTACAAGCAGGACAGAGGCGAGTAATATCGCTTTTGCCTTCATGTGTGTGTCAATAGTTGCTTAAAAGACGAGCGATGATAACGGCGAAATTTTGAAAAGGCAACCCGCAATTATCTGAAGTTATCTTTCTTTGACCTTAACCATGCAAATCGTTGTTCTGGTTGTTGCAAATTTGTTTCTTGGTTAATTTTATTAATTAAATCAATATCATCTGTGCGTAAAAATAAATTAATTTGGCGCTCGTTTTTCAGAATTACGGGGAGTGTTTTTTGGTTTTTTGCACGTAACTCCTTCACTTTGTGATAATAATCCTGAATCGCTCGATCCTCGGGTAAGAGGCTCACGGAAAACTTCATATTTCCTAATGTATACTCATGGGCGCAACAAATAACGGTGTCATCGGGCAATGCGTTAATCTTCTGTAAAGACTGGTACATTTGAGCTGGTGTGCCTTCAAACAGTCTTCCGCAGCCTCCGGAGAACAGCGTATCGCCGCAAAAAAGATAAGGCTTACTGTAGAAACACAGATGTCCCAAAGTGTGACCCGGTGTAGCAAATACGGAAAACTCCCACTCGCGTATGAGGATATTTTCGCCTTCTTCGACTACTTGCGTGATCCCCTTATCTTGTGCCTCTGCCGGTCCGTAAACCACAAGATGCGGAAAATGAGCGCGCAGTTCAGGCATGCCGCCAGTGTGATCGTTATGATGATGCGTCAACAGAATGGCTTCTGGCTGCCAGCCGTTCTCTTTTATGGCGTGCAGTACAGGGGCGGATTCTCCGGGATCGACAATGACGCAGCGGCGATCGTCGTCAACCAAAACCCAGATGTAATTGTCCTGAAACGCTGGAATACTGATAAGATTCATACATTACCTCTTAGAGCGTGGCGGGTGTTTTGATGAAACCGGCAAGGATACCTCAGACTGTCGCAGCACCGGAACGTTGGGCGGAATTGCCCTGGGGTGAATACTATCGCGAAGCGTTAGAACAGCAGTTGAAGCCCTGGCTCGCGAAAATGTATGGCTTTCACCTGCTTAAGATTGGCAATCTCAGCGCGGAAATCAATACCGAAAGCTGCGCTATCTCGCATCAGGTTAACGTCTCTCTCGGCGGATCGCCGGTTCAGGTGAAAGCAGACCCGTTGCATCTGCCGTTTGCGGAAAAATCCGTCGATGCGTGTTTGCTCGCACACACGTTACCCTGGTGCAGCGATCCGCATCGTCTGCTTCGTGAAGCCGATCGCGTGCTGATTGATGACGGCTGGCTGGTACTTAGCGGATTCAATCCGCTAAGCCTGATGGGCCTGCGTAAGCTGGTACCGGTGCTACGCCGGACTCCACCTTACAACAGCCGAATGTTCACCATGATGCGTCAGCTCGACTGGCTTTCACTGCTGAACTTTGAAGTGCTTTGCTACGGCGGTTTTCAGGTGCTGCCCTGGGCGAGGCAGGGGGGCGTGGTACTGAGCACCCATCTCCCCGCGTTGGGCTGTTTGCAGTTTATCGTTGCGCGTAAGCGAACCATTCCGCTTACGCTTAACCCCATGAAGCAGAGCAAGTCGAAAACGCCCATCCGCCAGACCGTCGGCGCCACGCGGCAGTACAAAAAAACCGATTAGACGTCGGGCTGATAGCCCGCATCTTCATGGGCGGGATTGGATGCCGCAGCACGCGCCAGTTCGTCGCAGCGTTCGTTTTCCGGGTGGCCTGCGTGGCCTTTAACCCACTCCCACTTAATCTGGTGTTGACCCAGCGCAGCATCAAGACGTTTCCAGAGATCGACGTTCTTGACCGGCTTCTTATCGGCGGTTTTCCAGCCGCGTTTTTTCCAGTTATGGATCCACTGGGTGATCCCCTGACGCACGTACTGACTGTCGGTGCTTAACACCACGTCACAATGTTCTTTTAACGCCTCCAGCGCCACGATGGCCGCCATCAGCTCCATCCGGTTGTTGGTGGTCAGAAAATAGCCTTCGCTAAAGGTTTTTTCGTGCTGTCGATAGCGCATAATCGCGCCGTAGCCGCCGGGCCCTGGGTTACCGAGACAAGATCCATCGGTGAAAATTTCTACCTGTTTACGCATCTCTGGTAGACTTCCTGTATTCGAAACGTTCAGTTAAACGATAAGTCTGACATAAATGACCGCTATGAGCACTGCAATTACTCGCCAGATTGTCCTCGATACCGAAACCACCGGTATGAACCAAATCGGCGCGCACTACGAAGGGCATAAGATCATCGAGATCGGCGCCGTTGAAGTGGTGAACCGTCGTCTTACGGGGAACAACTTCCACGTCTACCTCAAACCCGACCGGCTGGTGGATCCGGAAGCGTTCGGCGTTCACGGGATTGCCGATGAGTTCTTGCTGGATAAGCCGACTTTTGCGGATGTCGCTGACGAGTTCCTGGAATATATCAGGGGCGCCGAGCTTGTCATCCATAACGCATCGTTCGATATCGGCTTTATGGACTATGAATTCAGCAAGCTTAATCGTGATATCCCGAAGACGAACACTTTCTGTAAGGTGACGGACAGCCTGGCGCTGGCAAGGAAGATGTTCCCCGGCAAGCGTAACAGCCTGGACGCACTCTGCTCGCGCTACGAGATAGACAATACCAAGCGAACGCTCCACGGGGCGTTGCTCGATGCCCAGATCCTGGCCGATGTCTATCTGACGATGACCGGCGGGCAGACGTCAATGAAGTTCAGTATGGAAAATGAATCCCAGCAGACGCAAGGCGAAGCGGGCATTCAGCGTGTTGTTCGTCAGGCCAGTCGCTTGCGGGTTGTTTTAGCCAGTGATGAAGAGCTTCTTAACCACGAATCCCGGCTTGATCTGGTCCAGAAGAAGGGCGGCAGCTGTTTGTGGCGCGCCTGAAAAACGCCTTAATGCCTGTAAAATCATCGTTTGGGCGATTTTTGCAGCAAACGATTCAAAACGTGAGAAAAAGCGTTGACGAGATCGGAGGCGCACCGTAATATGCGCCTCGTTCCCCAAACGGGAACAGTGGAGCGGTAGTTCAGTCGGTTAGAATACCTGCCTGTCACGCAGGGGGTCGCGGGTTCGAGTCCCGTCCGTTCCGCCACTATTCAGAAAGCCTGAATCAGAAATGATTCAGGCTTTCGTCGTTTCAGCCTTCAGTAATCTCATTCTTTCCTTTATCGTTAACAAAAAGTTAATATTCATAGTGCAATTTATTAACAATTGCACGGGTATAGTGCATTATTTGCACTGTAATTGTGCATTTCTCCATCACTCCTCTCTTCGCACCTCATTCAGAATGCTTCTTTCTGTAAAAATAATTCACGCATAATCATCTGGTTATCTCCTGCTTTCCAAAAATATACCGAACCAATTAATTATTGGTTTGGTTATTGCTTAATCATTAGCACGATAAGCTTCATTCTATATCAATAACTTATCGTTAATAAAAATAAAGTCATGATGAAAGCGAGCGAACCAATATGGAAAAACCGTCACGGTTTCTGGCCAATTCCAGCACCGCGCTTGAGCAGTTGCGCGGGCTTATCAACCAGCATGAGTCAACACCAGGCATACCGCTGCCCACGGAACGTGAGCTGTCGGACACTCTCGGCGTAGGACGACGTGAAGTGCGTCGTGCGCTGGACGTGCTGGAAGAAGAAGGGCGCATCTGGCGTAAACAGGGCAAAGGGACCTTTATTGGCCCGGCTGCACCTGTTGAACCGCTGGCCCTTCAGGGATTGGTTCAGCAGACCAACCTTCTGGAAGTAATGGAAGCTCGTTTACAGCTCGAACCCGGCTTAGCCCGGCTTGCGGCACTGCGTGCCACCAGGGAAAACCTCGCGCTCATGCAGCGCATGCTGGAACGCATCGATAAGGTCAGCCCGGATGACCGCGATCTCAACGAACTCTGGGATAGCGCCTTTCACCGGGCGATTGCCGAGGCGGCGGGCAACCGTCTGATGCTCGGCCTGTTTGATGCCATTGATGCCGTGCGGCGTGAACCGGGCTGGCAGCATCTGCGCGAGCTGGCACGCACCCCCGAACGTGTCGACAGCTATAACGACCACCACCATAAGATCATGTCTGCGATTATCCATCGCCAGCCTAATGAAGCCGCGACCGCCATGCGCGAACACCTGCTTAGCCTGCAAACCGCCCTGATTCAGGCGATCCACCTCGAGGACGACTTCACGCCATGACGACAATACCCTTTAAGGACGCCACGCCCGTATTGCGGCTGAATAATCTCAACGTCAGGTTTTCCGGCTCGCCGGTGAGCGTGCTTGACGGCATTTCCCTGACGGTCAAAGCGGGCGAAACGCTGGCGCTGGTGGGAGAGTCCGGCTGCGGGAAAAGTATTACCTCGTTAGCGCTGATGGGGTTACTGCCCGCCAGCGCGCAGATTGTCAGCGGTGAGATGCAGTTTCGCCGCCACGATCTGCGAAAGCTCTCGCCGCGGGAATATGCCGACCTGCGCGGCAGCGAGCTGGCCATGATTTTCCAGGAGCCGATGACCTCGCTCAATCCGGCGTTTACGCTGGGCGATCAGCTTAGCGAAGCGGTTATGCGGCACCAGAACGTCTCGCGCGCAGAGGCGATGAAGGTCGCGCTGCAGATCCTCGAGAAGGTGCAGATCCCGGCGGCCGAGATGCGCCTGAAAGCATATCCCCACCAGCTTTCCGGCGGCATGCGCCAGCGCGTGATGATTGCGATGGCGCTGATTAACCACCCCAAACTGCTGATTGCTGATGAACCCACCACCGCGCTCGACGTCACCATCCAGGCGCAAATCCTCGCCTTGCTCAACGCCTTAAAAGAGGAAACCGGCACGGCGGTGCTGATGATCACCCACGATTTAGGCGTCGTGGCAGAAGTCGCCCAGCAGGTCGCCGTGATGTATGCCGGGCAGGTGGTGGAGCAGGGGAGCGTGGAGGCCATCTTTGCCGATCCGCAGCACCCGTACACCATCGGCCTGATGGGGTCGATCCCCTCGCTGGGCGCACGCAAGGGCCAGCTCTCCACCATTCCCGGCGCGGTCCCGCTCCCGGAATCCATGCCGAAAGGCTGCCGTTTCGCGACGCGATGCCCCTTTGCGCAGACGCGCTGCCATGCTGAAAAGCCATCGCTCACCTCGCTCGGCGCGGGCCATCAGGTCGCCTGCTTCCGCGTGCCGCTCGAACAGCACATTGCCCTGGGAGAAATCGCATGACCACGCCCATTCTTGAAGCCCGTGACCTCAGCAAGCTTTTCCCCGGCCCCAAAAAACTCTTTACCCCGGCACGGTTTGTCACGGCGGTCGATCGCGTTTCGCTTGCCGTGATGCCGGGCGAAACGCTGGCGATTGTCGGCGAGTCCGGCTCCGGGAAATCTACGCTCGGCCGTCTGCTGCTGCGCCTGCTGGCCGCCAGCGAAGGGCGCGTGTTCTACCAGGGGGAAGAGATCACGCATGCATCGGGGGCACGCCTGAACCAGCTCCGGCGCGAGCTGCAGATTATTTTTCAGGATCCCTTCGCCTCGCTCAACCCGCGCATGACGGTGGAGCAGATCGTCGGGGAGCCGCTGTGGCTGCATCAGAACATGAAAAAAGCGGATCGCCAGTACCGCGTTGCCGAGCTGCTCAAAACCGTAGGCCTGCCTGCCGCCTGGGCCGGGCGCTATCCGCACGAGTTTTCCGGCGGGCAGCGCCAGCGTATCGGCATTGCGCGTGCGCTGGCCTCAGGACCGAAGCTGCTGCTGGGTGACGAGCCGGTATCTGCGCTGGACGTCTCCGTTCAGGCGCAGGTGGTCAATCTGCTGGAGAGCCTGAAGCACCAGCTGGGGCTGACGATGGTGATTGTCGCCCACGGTCTGGCGGTGATCCGCCATATGAGCGACCGCGTGGCGGTTATGTATCTCGGGCAAATCGTTGAGCTTGCCACCGTCGACGAGATTTTTGACGCGCCGCTGCACCCCTATACGCAGGCGCTGATCGCCTCGGCGCCGCAGATGCAGCCGGGTGCTGAACGCGAAGCGCCGCTGCTGCAGGGGGATCTGCCCAACCCGGCCAGCCCGCCGTCCGGCTGCCGTTTCCACACCCGCTGCCCGTACGTTACCGATGAATGCCGCCAGGTTGAGCCGATCAATCAGGTGCTCGACGGTGGACGTCAGGTTGCCTGTCATCGCTGGCAGGAGATCAACCGCGATCGCAGCGTTATTCAGATCGCACCACCATCCGCCGCCTTTCTGCGCCGCCGCGCGCTGTTTGAACACGCGGCCACTCACTCGTCCCTTCCTTCAAGGAACTCATGATAATGACAATGCGTAATTCTCTTTTGACCGTACTGGGAAGTGTTATGTTGCTTGGCGCGGCGCTGCCCGCCCATTCTGAAAGCGTGCTGCGGATCGGCCTGGGCGCTGACCCGGACATGCTCGACCCGCATCTGGCGCGCACCTACTATGGCCGCTTCGTGTTTGCCTCCCTGTGCGACAGGCTGGTGGACGTAGATGAAAATCTGAAGGTCGTCCCCGGCCTGGCTAAAGACTGGGCGTGGAGTGACGACGGTAAAACCCTGACGCTTAATCTGCGCGAAGGCGTCACCTTCCACGACGGTGAGAAATTCGATGCCGCCGCCGCAAAATACAACCTCGACCGCGCCCTGACGCTAAAAGGCTCGCTGCGTAAAAGCGAAATCTCTTCCGTTGAATCGGTCGAGGTCACCGGCCCGATGCAGATTGCGCTGCACCTGAAAACGCCGGATGCGGCGCTGCTGATGCAGCTCACCGACCGCGCGGGCGCGATGATGGCCCCCGAGGCGGCGAAAAAGCCTGACTTTGCCGCCCACCCGGTCTGCTCCGGCCCGTATAAATTCGACAGCCGCGTGTCCCAGGACCGCATCGTTCTGACCCGCTTCGACAACTACTGGAACAAAGACGCCTACCACTTCGATAAAATCATCTATCTGCCGATCCCGGATGCCTCCGTGCGCCTCGCGAACCTGCGGGCGGGCGATCTTGACCTGACCGAAGGGATCGCCGCCAGCGACGTGAAAACCGTCGAAGCCGACAGCAAGCTGGCGCTGGCGAAGGTAACCGGTCTCGGCTATCAGGGCATCACCTTCAACATCAACAACGGCAAGGTGCCGGCGAACGATCCGTTCAAGGACGCCCGCGTGCGCGAGGCGTTTTCTCAGGCCATCGACCGCGATGCGTTAAACCAGGTGGTCTTTGAAGGGCTCTACACCCCGGCCAACCAGGCGTTTTCCCCGGTCAGCCCGTATCACGTGAATCTGCCGGTTCCGCCGCGTGACGTCGACAAAGCCAAAGCGCTGCTGAAGGCAGCAGGCATTACCGCGCCGCTGACCGTCAACCTGCTGGTGCCGAACAACCCAACCTCACAGCAGGTGGGCCAGGTGCTGCAGGCGATGGTCGCCGAGGCCGGATTTAACCTGAACCTGCAGATGACCGAATTCGCCACGCTGCTCGATCGCCAGCAGAGCGGCGACTATCAGCTGAGCTTCTCCGGCTGGTCGGGACGCCCGGATCCGGACGGCAGCATCTACGGCTTTATCAACAGCAAAGGCACGCTTAACGACGGCCGCTACAGCAACGCGCAGGTGGATGAGTGGCTGACCCAGGCGCGCCAGAGCACCGATCAGGCCGCACGCCAGCCGCTGTACGACAAGGTGGTGAAGCAGCTGCAAACCGACATGCCGATTGCCTACCTCTACTTCGAGCCGCGCATTTTCGGGCTGAACAAAAGCGTACAGGGCTTTAAGCCGTACCCGGACGGCATCGTGCGTCTGGCGGGTTTGACGCTGGCAAAATAAAGGTCCTGAGGAGAACCCATGCTGGAACTGATTTGCAAACGTCTGCTGCTGGCCGTCCCGACGCTATTGCTGGTGAGCATGATGGTGTTCGGGCTGCAAAAGCTGCTGCCCGGCGACCCGCTGATCGCCATGGCCGGGGAGGAGCGCGACCCGGCGGTCATCGCCCAGCTGCGCGCGGAGCTGAATCTCGATGCGCCCATTCCCGTGCAGTATTTCCACTGGCTGACGCGGGCGCTGCAGGGCGATCTGGGCGTCTCCTTACGCACGCACGAACCGGTGACGCAGCTGATCGCCAGCAAGCTGCCGGTCACGCTGGAGCTGTCCCTGCTGGCGATGATTATTGCGCTGGTGTTTGGCATCAGCATGGGGATCCTCGCGGCGGTGAACAAAAACAGCTGGGTCGATCACGGGGCGAACTTCGTGGCGATCTCGGGGATCTCGATCCCGCACTTCTGGCTGGGGATCCTGCTGATTCTGGTCTTCTCGGTGAACCTGCAGTGGCTGCCCGCGTCCGGCTACGTGCCGTTCAGTGAAGATCCGCTCCAGAACCTGCGCACGCTGCTGCTGCCCGCGTCCGTGCTCGGAACCGGCCTTGCGGCGACGCTGATGCGCCATACCCGCGCCTCGATGATTGCGGTCCTGAAGGCGGATTACATCCGCACCGCGCGCGCTAAGGGGCTGCTGCCAAAGGCGGTGATCCTGAAGCACGCGTTTCGCAACGCGCTGGTACCGGTCATCACCCTCACCACGCTGCTGTTCGGCGAGCTGCTGGGCGGCGCGGTGCTGACCGAGCAGGTTTTCACCATTCCGGGCTTCGGCAAGATGATCGTCGACTCGGTATTTAACCGTGACTACGCGGTGGTGCAGGGCGTGGTGCTGATCGTGGCGATCGGCTTCCTGATGCTCAACCTGCTGGCCGACGTGCTCTACGTCCTTATCAACCCGAAAATGCGAGGTTAACCATGGCGGAACTGACGACGCAAACCGTTACGCCCGCGCTGCCGCGCGCGCAAAATCGGGTGCTGAAGAAATTCCTCGCCAACAAAAGCGCGGTGATTGGCGCGGTGGTGGTGGGATTCTTTGTACTGGTGGCGCTGCTGGCGCCGTGGATCGCCCCGTTCGACCCGGTCAAGGCCAACTTCCTGGCGGTGCGCAAAGCGCCGTCGGCGATGTACTGGTTCGGCACCGACGAGCTGGGGCGCGACATTTTATCCCGCATTATCTGGGGAGCGCGCACCTCGCTTATGGCGGGCTGTATGTCGGTGGTGATTGCGGTGGTTATCGGCGTGCCGCTGGGGCTGGTGGCGGGTTACTTCCAGAAGATGTGGGACGGGGTGATCTCGCGCTTTATCGAGGCGCTGCTGGCCTGTCCGTTCCTGATCATGGCTATCGCGCTGGGGGCATTTTTGGGCCCGAGCCTGACGAACGCCATGATCGCCATCGGTCTTTCGGCTATGCCGATCTTCGCTCGCCTGACGCGCGGGCAGGTGATCGCCATTCGCAACGAAGAGTATATCGACGGCGCGCGGGCGATTGGCCTGCCGGATCGCTGGATCATCATTAAATACGTCCTGCCAAACGTGATGTCACCGATCCTGGTGCAGGCCACGCTGGCGATTGCCTCGGCGATTATCGCCGAAGCCAGCCTGTCGTTTTTAGGGCTGGGGCAGCAGCCGCCCAATCCGTCATGGGGCTCCATGCTCAACACCGCGAAAGGGTTTCTTGAGCAGGCGCCGTGGATGTCCGTTTTCCCCGGCGTGGCGATTTTCCTTGCCGTGCAGGGCTTTAATTTACTCGGCGACGGGCTGCGCGATGCGCTCGATCCGCGCCACGACTAAGGAGTCATGATGACCAAAGCGCTTGATTTTACGTCCGGTTACGCTTCACGCCGCCCGCCGATGATGGGCCATAACGCCGTCGCCACGTCGCAGCCGCTGGCGGCGCAGGCGGGAATGAAAATGCTGCAGTTGGGCGGCAACGCCGTGGATGCGGCCATTGCCACCGCGATGGCGCTGACGGTGGTTGAGCCGACCGGTAACGGGATCGGCAGCGACGCCTTTGCCATCGTCTGGGACGGCGAAAAGCTGCACGGTCTGAACGCGTCCGGTCGTTCGCCTGCCAGCTGGCATGCGGATCTGTTTGCCGGAAAAACCGCGGTGCCGGAAATCGGCTGGGACGCGGTGACCGTGCCGGGGGCGGTATCCGGCTGGGTCGCGCTGGCGGAACGCTTCGGCACGCTGCCGCTGACCACGCTGGCGCAGCCTGCCATCGACTATGCGCGCAACGGTTTTCCGGTTTCTCCGCTGATTGGCCATCTCTGGCAGCGCGGCTATAACAAGCTGAAAGATCAGCCGGGCTTCAGCGCCTGCTTCGCGCCGGAAGGCCGCGCCCCGCGCGTGGGGGAAATCTTCCGCAACCCGGCGCAGGCGAACTCGCTGGAGCTGATTGCCCGCACCAACGGTGACGCCTTTTACCGCGGCGAGCTGGCGCAGAAAATCGCCGCCTTCGCCAAAGAGCACGGCGCGCACCTGACGGCTGAGGATCTGGCAAACCATCGCGTGGACTGGGTTGAGCTGCTGTCGCGCGACTTCGCGGGCGGTTCGGTGCAGGAGCTGCCGCCTAACGGCCAGGGGATCGCCACGCTGATTGCGCTCGGCATTCTGGAGCAGTGCGGCATTGAGAAGCATCATCCGGATTCCGTGCAGTCCCTGCACCTGTCCATTGAGGCGATGAAGCTGGCGCTGGCGGATCTCGACCGCTACGTGGCGGATGAAGAACACATGGCGTTCGCGGCGAAAGAGCTGCTGAGCGACCATTATCTGAAGTCGCGCGCGGCGCTTATCGATCGCGACAAGGCCTCTGATTTTGTCTACGGCTCCCCGACCCAGAGCGGCACGGTCTACATCAGCACCGCCGACGCCAGCGGGATGATGGTTTCGTTTATTCAGTCCAATTATATGGGCTTTGGTTCAGGCATTGTGGTGCCGGATACGGGGATCAGCCTGCAAAACCGGGGCTGCGGGTTTGTGCTGGATCCTAATCACCCGAACGCGCTGGCGGGCAGCAAGCGCCCGTTCCACACCATCATTCCGGGCTTTGCGATGGACGGCAGCGGCCAGCCGCTGATGTCCTTTGGCGTGATGGGCGGCCCGATGCAGGCGCAGGGGCACATGCAGATGGCGCTGCGCATTATGCTGCACGGGCAAAACCCGCAGGCGGCAATTGATGCCTCGCGCTGGCGCGTGGTGCAGGGCAGGGAGGTGATCGTTGAATCGACCTTCGATCGCAATACCATCGCCGCGCTGCGCGAGCGGGGTCATCAGATCGTGGTGGAAGATCCGCTTCAGGATTACAACTTCGGCGGGGCGCAGGTGATTTATCGCCTGCCGGAAGGACACTACGTGGCCGCGACGGAAAGCCGCAAAGACGGGCAGGCGCTGGTGAGTTAATGTTTTATCCTCCCTCTCCCGTTGGGAGAGGGGAAAATTTCACCCAATGCTAAACGGATCTGCATCCTGCCAGGCCGGAAACTTCTCGCGATACTCCTGCAGCGCCGTCAACGACAGCTCCGCATCAATCCGCGTCGCCTGATGTGGCTCGGCGGTGGCAATGATCTCGCCCTGCGGATTCACCACCCGGCTGTCGCCGCGGTAGTGATGCCCGTTGCCGTCCGTCCCCACACGGTTACAGCCCACCACGTAAGCCTGGTTCTCAATCGCGCGCGCTACCAGCAGCGACTGCCAGTGCAGGGAGCGCGGTGCAGGCCAGTTGGCAACATACAGCGCCAGGTCGTAATCGTTGCGGTTGCGCGACCACACCGGGAAGCGCAGGTCGTAGCAGACCAGCGGCAAAATACGCCAGCCGCGCCACTCGAACACCACGCGCTCGTGACCCGCTTCATAGTGATGATGCTCATCCGCCATGCGGAACAGGTGGCGTTTATCGTAAAAATGCACGTTCCCTTCCGGCTCCACCAGCAGGAAGCGGTTCACCGGCCCGCGATCCGTTTGCAGAGCGGCGCTCCCGGCGATTAGCGCGTTGGTCTGCTGCGCTTTGGCATGCATCCAGGCGACCACCTCATCCTGCGGCATTGACTGTTGTGCCGCTTCCATGGCGAAGCCGGTCGTGAACATCTCCGGCAGGACAATCACATCGCGCCCGGTAATCTCTTCCAGTTGACGATCAAAGTGGCGCAGATTGGCGGGGCCATCCATCCACACTAAAGGTTGCTGCAAAATCGAAATCTTCAAACCAGGCACGATACAGACTCCTCAAAAGACCGCTTTTTGACACTGTAGCACGTCATTACGGGAAAATGTGGCAATAAAAAACCCCGCGCGAGGCGGGGTTTGTATAAGCGAAACGCGTTACGCCGCTTCAGGTTTGCGATGCTTCTCCGGCAGCTTTACCGGCTGCGTCGCCAGCTCGTCCGGTTCGAAATCATCCACGTTAATACTGCGCAGACGGCTCTCTTCGGCTTTCACCAGCAGAGCGGCTTCATCTTTATTGATAATGCCACCGGCAAGCGCCTGTTTTGCCAGTTCGTCCAGACGGGTAAACGGCAGGTTTTTGCCCAGCTGTTTACAGATTTTCTGGTGAATCGGATCGGCAGCCATCACGTCCAGCAGCGCCTCTTCCAGCAGACCCACCGGGTTATGCGGCGTCGGCGTCAGATACTGACCACGACCGATACGGGAGCGGGTTGCGCTCGGTACCTGCAGGATCTTCGCCACCTTGTGGTCCAGCTTGTCGGACGGCGCCAGATGGTGACGACCGGTCGGGAAGATCACCACGCGCAGGGCGCCCGCCACAAAGCGGTTCGGGAAGTTAGCCAGCAGGTCGTCAATCGCCTGTTCAGCCTGATACATCGCATCCTGAACGCCCCAGTGTACCAGCGGCAGATCCGCTTCCTGACGGCCTTCATCGTCGTAGCGCTTCAGGACCGCAGAGGCCAGGAAGATCTGGCTCAGCACATCCCCCAGACGGGCTGAGATACGCTCGCGACGCTTCAGGCTGCCGCCCAGCACCGCCATGGAGACGTCAGACAGCAGAGCCAGGTTGGCGCTCAGACGGTTCAGATGCTGGTAATAACGTTTGGTCGCATCGCCCGTCGGCGTCGCGCTGGTAAGACCGCGCGTCAGGCCCAGCCAGAAGCTGCGCATCTTGTTGCTGCCCACGTGACCGATATGTTTGAACAGCAGCTTATCGAAGGCATCCACGTCGTTGTTCTGCGCGGCAGCCATCTCTTCCAGCACGTACGGATGGCAGCGGATTGCGCCCTGACCGAAGATCATCATGCTGCGGGTTAGGATGTTTGCCCCTTCCACGGTGATGGCAATCGGTGCGCCCTGATAGCCGCGCGCCAGGAAGTTGCCTTCGCCGAGCATAATGCCTTTACCGCCTGCGATATCCATCGCGTCAATGATCGACTGCTGGGCGCGGTGGGTACAGTGGTACTTCACAATCGCGGACAGCACGGCCGGTTTTTCGCCGAGCATAATGCCGTAGGTAATCAGAGAAGCCGCGGCATCCATCACGTAGGCATTGCCCGCGATACGCGCCAGCGGCTCTTCGATACCTTCCATCTTGCCGATGGAGATTTTGAACTGACGGCGGATGTGCGCGTACGCACCAATCCCCATCGCGACCGACTTCAGACCGCCGGTTGAATTCGACGGCAGGGTAATGCCGCGGCCCACAGACAGACATTCCACCAGCATACGCCAGCCCTGACCGGCCATTTTCGGACCGCCGATGATGTAGTCAATCGGCACGAAGATATCCTGGCCGCGGGTTGGACCGTTCTGGAACGGCACGTTCAGCGGGAAGTGACGACGACCAATTTCAACGCCCGGGGTAGAGGTTGGGATCAGCGCACAGGTAATGCCCAGATCTTCTTCACCGCCCAGCAGTTTTTCCGGGTCTGAGAGCTTAAAGGCCAGACCCAGCACGGTGGCGATTGGTGCCAGGGTGATATAACGCTTGTTCCAGGTCAGGCGCATGCCCAGCACCTGCTCGCCCTGCCACTCGCCCATGCAGACCACGCCGGTATCCGGGATCGCGCCCGCATCGGAGCCCGCTTCCGGGCTGGTCAGCGCGAAGCAAGGGATTTCCTGACCGCGTGCCAGACGCGGCAGGTAGTGATCTTTCTGCTCTTCGGTACCGTAGTGCTGCAGCAGTTCGCCCGGGCCTAAGGAGTTAGGCACGCCAACGGTAATCGCCAGGATCCCGGAAACGCCCGCCAGCTTTTGCAGGACGCGAGCCTGAGCGTAAGCGGAGAACTCCAGACCGCCGTACTCTTTCTTGATGATCATCGCGAAGAAGCGATGTTCTTTCAGATACGCCCACAGCTCAGGCGGCAGGTCGGCCATTTCATGGGTAATGGCAAAATCGTTCGCCATGCGGCACGCTTCTTCCACCGGGCCATCAATAAAGGCCTGTTCTTCAGCGGTCAGACGCGGCTGCGGATAGTTGTGCAGCTTTTTCCAGTCAGGATTGCCCTGGAACAGATCGCCTTCCCACCAGGTGGTGCCCGCGTCAATCGCTTCTTTCTCAGTGCGCGACATTGGCGGCATCACTTTGCGGAAGCCCTTGAACACCGGCGCGGAGATCATGGATTTACGCATCGGGGCCAGGTTAAATGGCAGAAGAATGATGGCGAGAGGGACTAAAAGCCAGATATTCCAGAGGCCTGCGACGCCAAGCGCAGCCGTCCAGGCCAGAAGAATCAGGCTGCTCAGGAATAAACTTACGCGGTGATAGAACAACACACCGAGCAGTACAACGGTTGCGAGAATGCTCAAAATCATCATAAAGAAAAGCTCCCTTGCTTGTAGGAGGTCTGACCACTTTTGATGATATGGTTGTAGTTGATGTGAATTCCTTTAGCAATGTGTTTACAAAATAATTACAACCTGGTTCACATTGTTCGCGTTTTAGCCGGCACAAAAAATCAAAACGCCGGACGTTTCGCAAGGCTTTAGCTTCTCGCTTTTCCCGCTATCCGGTACACTCCACTGTGTTATTTCATCAATACTGAAGGATTATCCTCATGTACCAGGATCTTATTCGTAACGAACTGAACGAAGCGGCGGAAACGCTGGCGAACTTTTTGAAAGATGATGCCAATATTCACGCTATTCAGCGCGCAGCGGTCCTGCTGGCCGACAGCTTCAAAGCCGGCGGCAAAGTGCTTTCCTGCGGAAACGGCGGTTCCCACTGTGACGCTATGCACTTCGCAGAAGAGCTGACCGGACGCTATCGCGAAAACCGCCCGGGCTACCCGGCGATTGCGATTTCAGACGTGAGCCACATCTCCTGCGTAGGCAACGACTTCGGTTACGACCACATCTTCTCCCGCTACGTTGAAGCGGTAGGCCGTGAAGGCGACGTGCTGCTGGGGATTTCTACCTCCGGTAACTCCGGCAACGTGATCAAAGCGATCGCCGCCGCGCGTGAAAAAGGGATGAAAGTCATCACCCTAACCGGTAAAGATGGCGGTAAGATGGACGGTACGGCGGATGTCGAAATTCGCGTTCCGCACTTCGGTTATGCTGACCGTATTCAGGAAATTCACATCAAAGTGATCCACATCCTGATTCAACTGATCGAAAAAGAGATGGTTAAGTAAGACTTCGCTGGGGGCACTCTTGCCCCCGCTGTTGTGGAGGTGTTGTATGTGCGAACTGCTCGGGATGAGCGCCAATGTGCCAACCGATATCTGCTTTAGCTTCACCGGGCTGGTTCAGCGCGGTGGAGGAACCGGGCCGCATAAAGACGGCTGGGGCATCACCTTCTACGAAGGCAAAGGGTGTCGCACGTTCAAAGATCCACAGCCCAGCTTTAACTCACCGATTGCCAAACTGGTGCAGGACTATCCCATCAAGTCCCGCTCGGTGATCGCCCACATCCGTCAGGCTAACCGTGGCGAAGTGGCGCTGGAAAATACCCATCCGTTTACCCGCGAGCTGTGGGGCCGTAACTGGACCTACGCGCACAACGGGCAGCTTACGGGCTATAAGTCGCTGGAGACGGGCAATTTCCGCCCGGTAGGCGAAACGGACAGCGAAAAAGCCTTCTGCTGGCTGCTGCACAAGCTGACGGAGCGCTATCCCCGCACGCCCGGCAACATGACTGCCGTGTTCAAATATATCGCGACGCTGGCATCTGAACTGCGTGAAAAAGGCGTGTTCAACATGCTGCTCTCTGACGGCCGCTATGTGATGGCGTTCTGCTCGACGAATTTGTTCTGGATCACCCGCCGTGCGCCGTTTGGCGTTGCGACGCTGCTCGATCAGGATGTGGAGATAGACTTTCAGAAGGAGACCACACCGAACGATGTGGTCACTGTTATCGCAACGCAGCCGCTGACGGGCAACGAAACCTGGCAAAAGATTATGCCAGGCGAGTGGGTGCTATTTTGTCTCGGGGACCGTGTAATTTGACGCCAGCTGCGGATGGACGACTTCGTGGCTCAGCGGTTTGCTGACCACGTAGCGGCCATCGACGATAGAGACCACAGGTGGCTTGTGGGTCTGCTCAAAGTAGTCGTAACCCGGCTTCAGCTGTTTCCAGAAATCCGCGTAGTATGAGTACTTGTGACGCGCCATGTTGGCGTCCGTCATGCGGAACGGATAGATGCTGACCTGTACGTTAGGCTGCCCAAAGACCAGCGCGCCCGTCACGAACTGGAAAATCTCATCAATGCCAGAGTCGGTCATCGCATAACAGCCGATAGACACGCAGGCACCGTGGATCATCAGATATTTACCTTCATAACCGTGTGCACGGTCATAGGCATTCGGGAAGCCGATGTTAATGGCTTTATAGAAGCGGCTGTCAGGCTTGAGCTGGCTGCGCTGAACGTTATAGAACCCTTCCGGACTTTTGAAATCGCCCTGACGCTGTTTTGGCCCCAGTCCGCCGGAATAGTTACAAATTTTGTAACTATCAAGCAGCTGATATGTCTCGCCCATTTTGACAAACAGATCGAGAGTGCGCTCTTCCTTGAAGATCTGAATATAAACCGGCGATCCCATTAACTGCTGTTTATATTCTTTGCTGATCGGCGTCGTTGAGCTATTACTGCTGAGCAGCCCGGCAAACGACATGCACGGCATCAGAAGCATCGCAATGAACAATGCGATTTTACGCATACTACTAGTTCCTTGATAAAACCATGACCAACTTGCCAGGACGGCAAAAGAGACCCGAAATCAGATTATTCTGTTAGGAGCGCTCACATTAGCACCGCTATAGATTTTCGCAAGAGCCGGGCGGTGAGTTTACAAATTAGTTTTACTTTATAAACCATCAAAATTGCGATGGCTCCAGGAACTTTGCGCATTAGGTCGCAATTTGGCGCGCGCGACGGCGGATTCCCTGCCCGCGGGAAGGGGAAAATGTTACACTTTGCGCCCACTGGATTGTTGTTCATGGAAACCTGCTAACCACATGTTTAAAATTAAAAAGGGACTTGATCTGCCGATTGCAGGCGTGCCAGCGCAGCACGTTTCGACAGGCGCAAGCGTCCGTCATGTCGCCATTTTGGGCGAAGACTACCTGGGTATGCGTCCTTCAATGCTGGTACAGGAGGGCGATCGCGTTATCAAAGGACAGCCGCTCTTTGAGGACAAAAAAAATCCCGGCGTGATGTTCACGGCCCCCGCGAGCGGCACCGTTGTGGCCATCAACCGCGGCGAGCGTCGCGTTCTGCAGTCGGTGGTTATCCGCATTGAGGGCTATGAAAAGCGTGAATTTGCCCATTACGACACCGCAGAACTCGCGTCGCTGAACCGTGATGCCGTTCAGGATCAGCTCCTGGCGTCCGGTTTATGGACCGCGCTTCGTACACGCCCCTTCAGCAAATCCCCTGTTCCGGGCACGGAACCGGCCGCGATTTTCGTCACGGCAATCGACACCAACCCGCTCAGCGTGGACCCGGAACCGGTTATCCTGGCGCAGCGAAAAGCCTTTGACGCTGGTCTGACCGTTTTAACCCGCCTCACGTCCGGAAAAGTGCACGTCTGCCAGGCCGGCGGCGGCAAGCTCGGCGGCCATCCGCAGGGGCAGGTCACGTTTAATGAGTTTGCTGGCCCGCATCCGGCGGGGCTGGTCGGGACACACATCCATTTCCTTGAGCCAGTAAGCCTGACGAAACAGGTTTGGCATCTTAACTATCAGGACGTCATCGCCATCGGTAAGCTCTTTACTACGGGCGAACTCTGCGCTGAACGGATAATCGCCATCGGCGGACCTCAGGCCGCAAACCCGCGCCTGGTGAAGACGCTGCTGGGCGCTGACATCAACGAACTGCTGGTGGGGGAAACGAAAGAGGGCGAAAACCGCCTGATTTCCGGATCGGTCCTCAGCGGCCGCCATGCTGTCAATGCGAACGCGTACCTGGGACGCTTCCATTTGCAGGTCAGCATTGTGCAGGAAGGGCGTGAGAAAGAGCTGTTTGGCTGGGTTCTGCCAGGCGCAGAAAAATACTCCGTCACCCGCACCACGTTGGGCCACTTCCTGCGTAACAAGCTGTTTAGCTTCTCAACCAGCACGCACGGCGGCGAGCGTGCCATGGTCCCGATTGGCAACTACGAGCGCGTCATGCCGCTGGATATTCTGCCTACCGTGCTGTTGCGCGATCTCCTTGCCGGCGATACCGACGGCGCGCAGGCGCTGGGCTGTCTGGAGCTGGACGAAGAAGATCTGGCGCTCTGTACCTATGTCTGTCCGGGCAAATATGAATATGGACCGGTATTGCGCGAGGTGTTAACCCGCATTGAGCAGGAAGGATAACCGATGGGCTTAAAACACCTCTTTGAAAAAATTGAGCCGCACTTTACCGAAGGGAAGCTCAAAAAGTACTACCCGCTGTATGAAGCGACGACAACCATTTTTTATACGCCAGGTCTGGTGACGAAAGGGGCGGCGCACGTTCGCGACGCTATCGATCTGAAACGCATGATGATCCTTGTGTGGTTTGCGGTTTTCCCGGCCATGTTCTGGGGCATGTACAACGTCGGCCTGCAGACCATTCCGGCGCTGCACCACATGTACGATGCACAGCAGCTGGCGCAGGTGATCCAGTCCGACTGGCACTACCGTCTGGCCCAGTCGTTAGGGGTGAGCTTCGCCGCAGACGCGGGCTGGCTGAGCATGATGACGCTGGGCGCGGTCTTCTTCCTGCCGATTTACATCACGGTATTTATCGTGGGCGGCTTCTGGGAAGTGCTGTTTGCCATCATCCGTAAACATGAGATCAACGAAGGCTTCTTCGTGACCTCGATTCTTTTTGCTCTGATTGTTCCACCCACACTGCCGCTCTGGCAGGCGGCGCTGGGCATCAGCTTCGGCGTGGTGATTGCCAAAGAGATCTTCGGTGGGACCGGGCGTAACTTCCTTAATCCTGCGCTGGCGGGGCGTGCGTTCCTGTTCTTTGCTTATCCGGCGCAAATCTCGGGCGACCTGGTCTGGACGGCGGCAGACGGTTTTTCCGGCGCAACGCCGCTTTCACAGTGGGCGGCACACGGCGGCGAAACGCTGGTCAACAACGCTACAGGTCAGCCTGTCACCTGGTTTGATGCCTTTATTGGCAACATTCCGGGCTCCATCGGGGAAGTCTCTACGCTGATGATTTTGCTTGGCGGGGCGATCATTCTTTTCGGTCGCGTGGCCTCCTGGCGGATCGTTGCGGGCGTGATGATCGGCATGGTGCTGACCGCCACCCTGTTCAACGTTATCGGTTCGACCACCAATCCGATGTTCTCCATGCCGTGGTACTGGCATCTGGTGCTGGGTGGCTTCGCGTTCGGCATGATGTTCATGGCGACGGACCCCGTCTCTGCCTCGTTTACAGACAAAGGTAAATGGAGCTATGGCGTGCTCATTGGCGCGATGTGTGTCCTGATCCGCGTGGTCAACCCGGCGTATCCGGAAGGGATGATGTTGGCCATTCTGTTTGCCAACCTGTTTGCGCCACTCTTCGATTACCTGGTGGTGCGGGCCAACATTAAGCGGAGGAAGGCGCGTGGCTGAGGTTAAAAATAACGACAGCATCAGCAAAACGCTGCTGGTGGTGCTGGTGCTCTGTCTGGTCTGTTCTATTGTTGTGGCCGGCTCTGCCGTGGGGTTAAAACCCCTGCAGCAGGAGCAACGTGCGCTGGATAAACAGCGCAACATCCTGGCCGTCGCCGGGCTGATGCAGGAAGGAATGAGCGCAGACGACGTTTCGGCCGTCTTTGCCGAACGTATTTCGGCGCGTCTGGTGGATTTAAAAACAGGTGAACTGCTGGATAAAGACCCGGCAACATTCAACCAGGCGCTGGCGCTGAAAGATCCACAGATGAGCCTGACGCTGGAGGCAGCGCAAGATCCCGCCGGGATTAAGCGTCGCAGCAACCTTGCCGAAATCTATCTGGTTCGCGACCCCCAAAAACGTATTCAGGAAGTGGTACTGCCTGTTTACGGCAACGGCCTGTGGTCAATGATGTATGCCTTTGTGGCCCTTGATACCGATGGCCGCACGGTAAAAGGCATTACGTATTACGACCAGGGCGAAACGCCGGGGCTGGGTGGCGAAGTTGAAAACCCTAACTGGCGGGCACAGTTTGTCGGCAAGAAAGTGCTCGACGATAACGGCCTGCCTGCGCTGAAGGTGATGAAAGGGGCGGCACGTCCCGGTGACGACTACGCCGTCGACGGGCTTTCCGGCGCCACGCTCACCTCAAAAGGCGTGCAGCACAGTTTTGATTTCTGGATGGGCGAGCTGGGCTTTGGTCCTTTCCTGAAAAACGTACGTGAAGGAGCGCTGAACAATGGCTGATACCGGTGAACTGAAAGAAGTTAAAAAGGTGCTCATTGGCCCACTGTTAGCCAATAACCCGATCACGCTCCAGGTGCTGGGTGTCTGTTCTGCTCTGGCGGTGACGACCAAGCTGGAAACGGCGGTAGTGATGACGCTGGCGGTCACGCTGGTCACGGCGTTCTCCAGCATGTTTATCTCGATGATCCGCCACCATATCCCCAACAGCGTGAGGATCATCGTACAGATGGCGATCATCGCCTCGCTGGTGATCGTGGTCGATCAGCTGCTACGCGCCTTTGCCTATGAAACCTCCAAACAGCTCTCGGTGTTTGTCGGGCTGATTATCACCAACTGTATCGTCATGGGGCGTGCGGAAGCCTACGCCATGAAAATGCCACCGCTGGCGAGCTTTATGGACGGCATCGGCAACGGCCTGGGCTACGGCGTGATCCTGCTGACCGTGGGATTCCTGCGTGAGCTGATTGGCAGCGGCAAGCTGTTTGGCATCACGGTGCTGGACACGGTGCAGAACGGCGGCTGGTATCTGCCAAACGGCCTGTTCCTGCTGGCCCCTAGCGCATTTTTCATTATCGGTTTGTTGATCTGGCTGATTCGTACGCTGAAGCCAGAGCAGCAGGAAAAGGAGTAACCGACGATGGCTCATTACCTGAGTTTGTTTGTGCGGGCGGTGTTTGTTGAAAACATGGCGCTCGCGTTTTTCCTCGGCATGTGTACGTTCCTTGCGGTCTCCAAAAAAGTGTCGACGGCATTTGGTCTCGGTATCGCGGTCACCGTGGTGCTCGGCTTATCTGTACCGATCAACAATCTGGTGTACAACTTTGTGCTGCGGGACGGCGCGCTGGTGGAAGGGGTTGATCTCAGCTTCCTAAACTTCATCACCTTTATCGGGGTGATCGCGGCGCTGGTGCAAATCCTCGAGATGATCCTCGATAAGTATTTCCCGTCGCTGTACAACGCGCTGGGGATCTTCCTGCCGCTGATCGCGGTGAACTGCGCCATCTTTGGCGGCGTCTCGTTTATGGTCCAGCGTGATTACAACTTCAGCGAATCCGTGGTGTACGGTTTTGGTTCCGGCATCGGCTGGATGCTGGCGATTGTCACCATGGCGGGGATCCGCGAGAAAATGAAATATGCCAACGTGCCTGCGGGTCTGCGGGGCTTGGGGATCACCTTTATCACCACCGGGCTGATGGCGCTGGGCTTTATGTCCTTCTCCGGTGTGCAGCTATAAGGGCTAACAGATGGAAATTATCCTTGGCGTGGTGATGTTCACGCTGATTGTACTGGTGCTGTCAGGGCTTATTCTGGCGGCGCGCGCGAAGCTGGTGAATTCCGGCGACGTGGTGATTGATATTAACGACGAGCCGCAGAATCAGATCCGCACGCCGGCCGGAGACAAGCTGCTCAACACGCTCTCCGGTAACGGCATTTTTGTCTCCTCAGCCTGCGGCGGCGGCGGCTCCTGCGGGCAGTGCCGCGTGACGGTAAAAGAGGGCGGTGGCGATATTCTGCCAACCGAGCTGGCGCATATCACAAAGCGTGAGGCAAAAGAGGGCTGTCGTCTGGCCTGCCAGGTCGCGGTGCGTCAGAACATGAAGATTGAGCTGCCGGAAGAGATCTTCGGCGTCAAAAAATGGGAGTGCGAGGTTATCTCTAATGATAACAAAGCCACCTTTATAAAAGAGCTGAAGCTGCGGGTGCCGGAAGGCGAGCATGTCCCGTTCCGCGCCGGAGGATACATTCAGATTGAGTGCCCGGAGCACGCTGTGGCCTATGCGGACTTTGACGTGCCGGATGAGTACCGCGCCGACTGGGACAAATTCAATCTCTTCCGCTTTGTATCTGAGGTGAAAGAGCCGACGCTGCGCGCCTACTCGATGGCCAACTACCCGGAAGAGAAGGGCATCATCATGCTCAACGTGCGTATCGCCACGCCGCCACCGAATGTGCCGGATGCACCGCCGGGCGTCATGTCGTCATACATCTGGTCCCTGAAGCCTGGGGATAAGGTGACCATCTCCGGCCCGTTCGGGGAGTTCTTCGCGAAAGATACCGACGCGGAAATGGTGTTTATCGGCGGCGGTGCCGGTATGGCCCCGATGCGCTCGCACATCTTTGACCAGCTCAAGCGGCTGGGTAGCCAGCGTAAGATCAGCTTCTGGTACGGGGCGCGCTCGCTGCGCGAGATGTTCTATGAAGATGAGTTCGAACAGCTGGCGCGTGAAAACCCGAACTTCACCTTCCATGTGGCGCTTTCCGATCCGCAGTCGGAAGATAACTGGACGGGTTATACGGGGTTCATCCACAACGTGCTGTATGAAAACTACCTCAAGCAGCACCCGGCGCCTGAGGACTGCGAGTTCTATATGTGTGGTCCGCCGATGATGAACGCCGCCGTGATTAAGATGCTGAAAGATCTCGGCGTCGAAGATGAGAACATCTTGCTCGATGACTTTGGAGGCTGATGATGCTGACGTTTCTGGCAACCTTTGTGGTGTTTGTGCTTGTCATCTTCGGCATGTCGTTAGGCTGGATCGTTAAGCGGAAAAGCATTCAGGGCAGCTGCGGCGGTATTTCCTCTATTGGGATGGAAAAGGTCTGCGACTGTCCGGAGCCGTGCGATGCGCGGAAAAAAAGAATGGCCCGCGAGCAGAAGCGCATTATTTAAGTTTTTGTTGGCCGGGTAAGGCAAAGCCGCCACCCGGCATTCTTACATCTGCTTCTCAATCCTCATTTGTTTACTGTATACTTATCCAGTGATGAGTGAGGGCTTACTATGCGCAAAATAATCCATGTCGATATGGACTGCTTTTTTGCCGCAGTGGAGATGCGTGACAACCCGGCGCTGCGGGATATTCCCATCGCCATTGGCGGCAGCCGCGTTCAGCGTGGTGTCATCAGCACCGCCAACTATCCTGCGCGCAAATTTGGCGTGCGCAGCGCGATGCCAACGGCGATGGCCTTAAAGCTTTGCCCTCATCTCACACTTCTGCCCGGCAGGTTTGAAGCCTATAAAGAGGCTTCCCTCCATATTCGGGAAATCTTCTCCCGCTATACCTCTCTGATAGAGCCGCTGTCGCTGGACGAAGCCTATCTGGATGTGACCGACAGCGTGCACTGCCACGGCTCCGCGACGCTGATGGCTAAGGAGATCCGTCAGACGATTTTCAACGAGCTGAATCTGACGGCATCGGCGGGTGTGGCGCCCGTTAAATTCCTTGCCAAAATCGCCTCCGATTTAAATAAGCCCAACGGTCAGTACGTCATTACGCCGGAAGAGGTGCCCACATTTTTAAAAACGCTGCCGCTTGGCAAAATCCCTGGGGTTGGGAAAGTCTCCGCCGCAAAGCTGGAAAGCATGGGGTTACGCACCTGCGAAGACGTGCAGCGAAGCGATCTCGCGATGCTGCTTAAGCGGTTCGGGAAGTTTGGCCGCGTGCTGTGGGAGCGCAGCCAAGGGATTGACGATCGCGATGTGAACAGCGAGCGGCTGCGGAAATCCGTCGGCGTTGAGCGCACACTTATTGAAGATATTCATGACTGGTCCGAGTGCGAATCTATTATCACGGAACAGCTCTACCCGGAACTGGAGCGACGCTTAAGCAAGGTGAAGCCGGACCTGCTCATCGCCCGTCAGGGCATCAAGCTCAAATTCAACGACTTCCAGCAGACCACGCAGGAACACGTCTGGCCGCGTCTGAATAAAGACGATCTTATCGCGACGGCGAAAAAGGCATGGGAAGAACGCCGGGGCGGGCGAGGGGTGAGGCTGGTGGGGTTGCACGTCACGCTGCTGGATCCGCAGCTAGAGCGCCAGCTGCTTCTGGGATTGTAAAAAAGCCCGGTGGCGCTACGCTTACCGGGCCTTCGTTTTACCCTTTCCCTGTGGGAGACGGCTGGATGAGGGCGTTACTTCGCAGGAATCGCTTTCAGCAGTTCAGTCAGCAGCGTCCAGTAGTGACCGACGCTTTCGATATGAACCTGCTCATCCGGGGAGTGCGGGCCGGTAATGGTTGGCCCGATGGACACCATATCCATGTCTGGATACGGCTTCTTGAACAGACCACATTCCAGACCGGCGTGGATCACCTGAATGTTCGGGGTGCTGTTGAACAGACGCTGATAGGTTTCACGCACCAGCGCCATCACCGGAGAACTCGCATCCGGCTGCCATCCCGGGTAGCTGCCTTTGGCAGACGTTTTGGCGCCCGCCAGCGTGCCCAGAGATTCCAGCATGCTCACCACGTACTCTTTACCGCTGTCGATCAGCGAGCGGATCAGGCAGATGATTTCCGCACTGTCGTCGCTCATGCTCACCACGCCCACGTTCAGTGAGGTTTCCACCACGCCTTTCGCCACGTCAGAGTTGCGGATCACGCCGTTTGGCGTCGCGTTCAGCAGCTGAACGAAGGTGTCACGAGACTGCGCGGTCAGGGCGGTTTTATCCGTGGTCACGGATTCCAGCACTACGGTCAGGTTTTTCTCTTTCGCCGACAGTTCGTTTTTCAGGATATCCAGGTATACGGTGGAGAGTTTTTTCAGCTCGTCCGCTTTTGCCGCGGGAACCGCTACGGTGGCGAACGCTTCGCGTGGGATCGCATTGCGCAGGGTACCGCCGTTGAAGTCGACCAGACGCAGATCCAGCTCGGCCGCATGGCCTGCCAGGAAGCGCGCCAGCAGCTTGTTGGCGTTACCCAGGCCCAGATGAATATCACCGCCGGAGTGGCCGCCTTTCAGCCCTTTCAGCGTCAGCTTGAAGGTCTGGAAACCGGCAGGAATCGCTTCGCGCGACAGCGGCAGGGTAGAGATGAAATCAATTCCGCCCGCGCAGCCCATGTAGATCTCACCTTCTTCTTCAGAGTCGGTGTTGATCAGGATGTCCGCCTGCAGCCAGTTCGCCTGCAGACCAAACGCGCCGTCCATGCCTGCTTCTTCGGTCATGGTCAGCAGCACTTCCAGCGGACCGTGCTCAACGCTGTCGTCGGCCAGCACGGCCAGCGCAGAGGCCATACCGATGCCGTTATCCGCGCCCAGCGTGGTGCCGCGCGCTTTCACCCAGTCGCCGTCGATGTACGGTTGAATCGGGTCTTTGGTGAAGTCGTGAACGGTGTCGTTGTTCTTCTGTGGCACCATGTCCAGGTGCGCCTGCAGCACAACCGGTTTGCGGTTTTCCATACCTGCGGTAGCCGGTTTGCGGATCAGAATGTTGCCAACCTGGTCACGTTCAGCATGCAGACCTTTTTCCTTCGCCCAGCCCATAATATGTTCGGCAAGCTGTTCTTCATGGTAGGAAGGGTGTGGAATGGAGCAGATTTTCGCAAAAATATCCCACAGCGGCTGCGGAGATAATTGAGACAGTTCAGACACGATAAGTCTCCTTGTCGAGGCGCTGCAAACAGGGTTGCAGGTCACAGGGTTAGCAGGTTAATAGTTACCACAAGTCAGGCTTGCGAGATGAAACTGAGAATACCACTTTCTCTGCTGGCTGGTAGCATAAAGCATGTAAAAACTCAGGCAGAGGGCGCTAAACACTGGTTTTTAGTGCGTCAGATCTCTATAATCTCGCGCAACCTATTTCCCCCTCGAACACTTTTTAAGCCGTATAAAAACAGGCTGGGACACTTCACATGAGCGAAAAATACGTCGTCACCTGGGACATGTTGCAGATTCACGCACGCAAACTGGCTGCGCGTCTGATGCCTTCCGAACAGTGGAAAGGCATTATTGCCGTCAGCCGTGGCGGTCTGGTACCGGGGGCGCTGCTGGCACGTGAGCTGGGTATTCGTCATGTCGATACCGTTTGCATCTCCAGCTATGACCATGACAACCAGCGCGAGCTGACCGTGCTGAAACGTGCTGAAGGCGACGGTGAAGGTTTCATCGTTATCGACGATCTGGTGGACACCGGCGGTACAGCGGTCGCTATCCGCGAAATGTATCCGAAAGCCCATTTCGTCACTATCTTCGCGAAGCCTGCTGGCCGCCCGCTGGTTGACGATTACGTGATTGATATCCCGCAGGACACCTGGATTGAACAGCCATGGGATATGGGCGTGGTCTTCGTACCGCCTATTTCAGGCCGTTAATACCAGTACGTAACTTTACACGCCCGACTATGTCGGGCGTTGTTCTTTTTGGCCTGCCACGCGTTACAATAGTCTTCATATGACGTATTCATGGAGGCAACGCAATGACGCAGGCGAATCTCACCGAGACTCTCTTCAAACCCCGTTTCAAACACCCTGAAACGTCGACGCTGGTGCGTCGCTTTAATCCGGGTACCCAGCCTGCCGTCCAGTCCGCGTTAGACGGTAAAAACGTGCCTCACTGGTATCGCATGATTAACCGTCTGATGTGGATCTGGCGCGGCATTGACCCTCGTGAAATCCTCGACGTGCAGGCGCGTATCGTGATGAGTGAAGCCGAGCGTACCGACAGCGAACTCTACGACACGGTGGTGGGCTACCGCGGTGGCAACTGGATCTACGAGTGGTCGAAACAGGCGATGGTCTGGCAGCAAAAAGCCAGCCAGGAAGAGGATGCTACGCTCAGCGGCAAGCACTGGCTGCACGCCGCTAACCTTTACGGGATTGCTGCCTACCCGCATTTAAAAGGGGATGAACTGGCGGAGCAGGCTCAGGCTCTGGCGAACCGTGCTTATGAAGAAGCGGCGCAGCGTTTGCCGGGCCAAATGCGCGAGCTTGAGTTCAGCATTCCTGGTGGCGCACCCGTCACCGGGTTCCTGCATATGCCTGAAGGCGACGGTCCGTTCCCGACCGTGCTGATGTGCGGCGGGCTGGATTCGCTGCAAATTGATTATTACAGCCTGTATGAGCGTTACTTCGCACCAAAAGGGATCGCGATGCTGACGCTTGATATGCCTTCAATTGGTTTTTCATCTAAATGGAAACTGACTCAGGATTCCAGCCTGCTGCACCAGCATGCGCTCAAAGCGCTGGAAAACATTCCGTGGGTTGACCACACCCGCGTGGCGGCTTTCGGCTTCCGTTTTGGCGCGAACGTCGCGGTGCGTCTGGCTTATCTTGAATCTTCTCGTCTGAAAGCCGTCGCCTGCCTCGGCCCGGTCGTACACGCTCTGCTGAGCGATCCCGCGCGTCAGGGGAGCGTACCTGAAATGTACCTTGATGTGCTGGCCAGCCGCCTTGGCATGCATGATGCATCAGACGAAGCGCTGCGGGTTGAGCTCAATCGCTACTCGTTAAAAACGCAAGGGCTGCTGGGACGTCGATGCCCAACGCCGATGCTGTCGGGGTTCTGGAAAAACGATCCGTTCAGTCCGGAAGAAGAGTCGCGCTTAATCACGTCGTCATCTGCGGATGGCAAACTGCTTGAAGTGCCGTTCAGCCCGGTCTATCAGAATTTCGATAAAGCACTGAAAGAGATTACGCGCTGGATCGCTCAGAGATTGTGTTAATAGATTGCTAAATTTTGCTGGTTTGGTAAAACAGTGGCTTCACAAAAGGAGATCGCAATGACGTTACCGAGTGGACACCCGAAAAGTAGACTGATTAAGAAGTTTATGGCTCTCGGCCCGTATATTCGAGAAGAGCAGTGTGAAGAGAATCGCTTTTTTTTCGACTGCCTGGCTGTATGCGTCAACGTGAAGCCTGCACCCGAAAAACGTGAATTCTGGGGCTGGTGGATGGAAATGGAAGCAGAGGAAAAACGCTTTACGTATAGCTACCAGTTTGGCCTGTTTAATAAAGACGGCAACTGGCAGGCCACCACGATTAAAGATCAGGAAGTGATTGACCGCCTGGAATATACGCTAAAAGAGTTTCACGATAAGGCACGCGCACTGCTGGCTACCCTGGATCTCAAGTTCGAACCCGCGGATGACTTTTCCAGCGAAGCGGTGAAGCTGACTGCCTGATAGTCTTCCCCCTCTCCCTGTGGGAGAGGGCACCAGACAGCATGAATCCCCGACAATAAAAAAACCGGCATCAAGCCGGTTTTTTTATTTCACATCATCAGAACTGGTAGGTCATACCCAGTGCAACGATGTCATCGCTGCTCACGCCCAGTTTATTTTTGTCGTCAATCTGGTTGATTTTATAATCAACAAACGCGGACATATTTTTGTTGAAGTAATAGGTCGCGCCAACGTCAATATATTTCACCAGATCTTCGTCGCCAATACCTTCGATATCTTTACCTTTAGACTGGACATAGCCCAGGGACGGGCGCAGACCGAAGTCGAACTGATATTGTGCGACCACTTCAAAGTTCTGTGCTTTATTAGCAAACCCACCGGAAATTGGCGTCATATTGCGGGTTTCAGAATACATCGCAGCCAGATAAATATCGTTTGCATCATATTTCAGACCGGTTGCCCAGGCTTCGGCTTTCTGCCCCTGGCCACGCGCCAGCAGGTTCTGAGCATTGGTGCGGTCAGAGTTGGTGTAGGCGCCGCTGACGGCGAAATCGCTGCCGCCGAAGTCATAGGTCAGAGAGGTACCAAAACCGTCACCGTTCTGTTTTTTAGCGTCACGGTTTTCGTTTTTGCCCTGGTACTGCAGCGTCATGTCCAGACCGTCAACCGCGCCGAAGAAGTCGGTATTGCGGTAGGTGGCCAGGCCGGTAGCACGCTTGGTCATGAAGTTATCGGTCTGCGCGGAAGAGTCGCCGCCGAACTCAGGGAACATATCGGTCCATGCTTCGACGTCATACAGGGCACCCAGGTTACGGCCGTAATCCAGTGAACCAAAGTTTTTCAGCTTCAGACCCGCAAACGCCAGACGCGTTTTCTGAGTAGAGTCGCTCTCGGCTTTGTTACCTGCAAATTCAGATTCCCAACGGCCATAGCCCGTCAGCTGATCGTTAATCTGAGTTTCGCCTTTAAAACCGAAACGAACGTAGGTCTGATCGCCATCTTTGGTGGCATCATCACTGATGTAGTGCATGGCTTTTACTTTGCCGTACACGTCCAGTTTATTACCATCTTTATTATAAACTTCAGCTGCGTGAACGGATGCAGAAGCCACTACGCCCATAACCATTAATGCCAGAGTGCTCTTTTTCATTTTCGATCCTGTCTTATAAACGCGCTAAAAAAATTCGCTGGACGATAAGCTCATGCTTAAGTCCCGTGAAAAAACAGGAAGGGTTTTATCGTTCTGGAATGAAACTTTTATGACAAACTAAGAATAATTTTAAAAAACTGTGATTTATTATTTCGGTAATAAAAGCGTCAAAATTTCCCGCTACGCTTCCTGATCCCGCGCAACAAAGTGTTTCGCGATGTGCTAAGGCAGTTGGCAACGGGGCTGACTCCTGTTAAAACGTTCGTTCGACATTACTTTCCCTTATCGTTGAACGGCAGAGAATCATGAGTGACAGCCAGACGCTGGTGGTAAAACTCGGTACCAGTGTTTTAACAGGCGGATCGCGCCGCCTAAATCGCGCCCACATTGTTGAGCTTGTACGTCAGTGCGCTCAGCTACATGCCGCAGGGCATCGTATTGTGATTGTGACCTCCGGGGCGATTGCCGCCGGGCGTGAACACCTGGGTTACCCCGAACTCCCCGCGACGATCGCTTCCAAGCAGCTGCTGGCCGCCGTGGGCCAAAGCCGACTCATTCAACTCTGGGAACAGCTGTTCTCCATCTATGGCATTCACGTCGGGCAGATGCTGCTGACGCGTGCGGATATGGAAGACAGAGAGCGCTTCCTGAACGCTCGCGATACCCTTCGCGCGCTGCTGGACAACAATATTGTTCCGGTCATTAACGAGAACGATGCCGTTGCCACCGCTGAAATCAAAGTGGGTGATAACGATAACCTCTCTGCGCTGGCCGCGATTCTGGCGGGTGCCGATAAATTACTGCTTCTGACCGATCAGCAGGGGCTGTTCACCGCCGATCCGCGCTCCAACCCGGAAGCCGAGCTGATTAGCGACGTTCACGGTATCGACGATGCGCTGCGCGCCATCGCCGGTGACAGCGTTTCAGGCCTCGGAACGGGCGGTATGGGGACCAAGCTGCAGGCCGCTGACGTAGCGTGCCGCGCCGGTATCGACACCATCATTGCAGCGGGCAGCCGCCCCGGCGTGATTGGCGACGTGATGGAAGGCATCTCCGTCGGCACCCGCTTCCACGCCCAGGAATCCCCGCTCGAAAACCGCAAGCGCTGGATATTTGGCGCGCCTCCTGCTGGCGAACTCGTCGTCGATGCAGGGGCAACCGCCGCGATTCTGGAACGAGGAAGTTCATTACTTCCTAAAGGAATTAAAAGCGTGACAGGCAACTTCTCCCGTGGTGAAGTGATCCGTATCCGTAACCTCGAAGGCCGCGACATCGCCCACGGCGTAAGCCGTTATAACAGCGATGCCCTGCGCCGCATCGCGGGTCACCACTCGCAGCAGATCGACGCCATTCTGGGCTATGAATATGGTCCGGTTGCCGTGCATCGCGATGACATGATTATTCGTTAAGGAGCCAGAACATGCTGGAACAAATGGGCGCCGCCGCGAAGGCCGCCTCTTATAAACTGGCGCTCCTTTCCAGCCGCGAGAAAAACCGCGTGCTGGAAAAAATCGCTGATTATCTGGAATCACAGTCACAGGAGATTTTGCTCGCCAACGAGCAGGATCTGCTGGAAGCGCGTCGTAACGGTTTGAGCGAAGCGATGCTCGACCGCCTGGCGCTGACGCCGGCACGCCTGAAAGGCATCGCCGACGATGTGCGTCAGGTCTGCAATCTGGCCGACCCGGTAGGGCAGGTGATCGACGGCGGGCTGCTCGACAGCGGTTTACGCCTGGAGCGCCGCCGCGTGCCGCTCGGCGTTATCGGTGTGATTTATGAAGCCCGTCCAAACGTGACGGTGGATGTCGCCTCCCTGTGCCTGAAAACCGGTAACGCCGCCATCCTGCGCGGTGGGAAAGAGACATGGCGCACCAACGCCGCGACGGTGAAAGTCATTCAGCAGGCGCTGGAAGAGTGTGGATTACCGGCAGGCGCCGTGCAGGCGATCGAGAGCCCAGACCGCGCGCTGGTTAACGAAATGCTGCGCATGGACAAATACATCGACATGCTGATCCCACGCGGTGGCGCGGGCCTGCACAAGCTGTGCCGCGAGCAGTCGACGATTCCGGTGATCACCGGCGGTATCGGCGTGTGCCATATCGTTGTCGACGACAGCGCTGAGATTGAACCGGCGCTGAAGATTATCGTGAATGCGAAAACCCAGCGTCCAAGCACCTGTAACACCGTGGAAACGCTGCTGGTTCATCAGGGTATTGCGAACACCTTCCTGCCGGCTCTGAGCAAACAGATGGCAGAAAGCGGCGTGACGCTGCATGCTGACGCCAGTGCGCTCGCACTGCTTCAGGAAGGCCCGGCTAACGTTGTTCCCGTAAAAGCGGAGCAGTACGACGACGAGTTCCTGTCACTGGATCTGAACGTGAAAATCGTTACCGATCTCGACGACGCTATTGCGCACATCCGTGAACACGGCACGCAGCATTCTGACGCGATTCTGACGCGCACCCTGCGCAATGCGGATCGCTTCGTGAACGAAGTGGATTCCTCTGCGGTGTATGTGAATGCCTCCACCCGCTTCACCGACGGCGGCCAGTTCGGCCTCGGCGCAGAGGTGGCGGTCAGCACGCAGAAACTGCACGCGCGCGGCCCGATGGGGCTGGAGGCGCTGACCACGTACAAGTGGATCGGCTTCGGTGACGATACGATTCGTGCGTAAATAATCACGGGTGATGCAAAAATAGCCGTTTGATTCAAAAGGGCATTGACGCATCACCCGGATAGATCTAACCTTTTGCCCCGTGGTTACGCTCGTAACCGGCCTCTCAGGGCCGATATAGCTCAGTTGGTAGAGCAGCGCATTCGTAATGCGAAGGTCGTAGGTTCGACTCCTATTATCGGCACCATTTCAAACTCTTCCCAAATCTACTGAAATCTACTAAAGCCCGTGTACTGCGGTTTATAGCGCGCTCGAAATCGCCGCGTATTTCTATAACAATTAATTCATACGTTTCCCATTAATGATAATGTGGTGGGTTTCATTACCCCGAGGATGTATGAAGAAATGCCCGTTTGGCGCGGAGTCCTGAGTGATCGGTTCCAGCATAATTTGCGTAGCTTTTTGCCGTTTATCATGCAGGGCGTAAATGATAAAGGGAATAGACAATACAACCAGAAAGCAAACTACCAGCAATACAGAGTAAATTTCATTCGCCTTCCCCCCGGGTAGCCCTGTGGGCGGGAAGAAAGAGACTACAAAGGCCAACATGGAAGTGATCAGGCCGACAATGGCCACTGCTATCTTCACGTGTTTACCCCCTGGGATATTGAAAGTGCGTCTCTTTTCTGGCTGTTTACGTACCAGCTGAATATACCCGATGAAAAGCATAAAGTAGCTACAGAGGTAAATCACTACGGTCAGCGCCAGTGCGATCAGAAACGACATATTGCTGCCGCCCCCGGTATTAGTGAGCACGGTAAGGGCAACGGAGGTGATTACGAGTTGGGAAATAACCAGCGCCACTGGAACTCCGTTTTTGTTCATCTTCGCAAAGCGCGATGAAAGAATACCTCTCTGCGCGGTTACCATCATGCCGCGTGACGGTCCGACAATCCATGCAGAGATCTCGGCAAGCACCCCGAGCAACAGCAGCGAGGCAATAATGCGTACCGCCCAGCCGAGGCCCGTACCCAGATGGTTAATCAGTATTGTGAAAGTCTGCATCACACCTGCCGACAGGTTTATCTGATCTACAGGGATAACGGATGCTATCGACAGGCCGCCCAGGGAGCTAAGGGCGATGGCCGTCGCCATAAGTAACAGCATCGCCAGAGGATAATCACGCCCAGGGTTTTTCATCTCATTAACGTGGGTAGCTGACGCCTCGACTCCCATATAACTTAGGATGAAAGCCACAGAGACCACCAGTGTACCCACCTGCGTGAAATCAGGGAAGAATGTCTTTGAATCCATTTTAATGGCCAGCGTGCCGCCCATATGTAGATAGCAGATGGACAGAATGACCAGGATCGCAGCAGGTAATAGGATGCCGGCGAAGAAGCCCACTTTTGCAATACGCGCCGTATATTTTGTTCCGCCAAACTGGGTAAATGCCAGCCCCCATAAAATAATTAAGCCAGCAACCGTTTTAAGTATCGGGTCGTGATTCAATGCAGGCCATTTTAAAATATAGGATAGTGCACCGAGCACAAAATAAAGCATGGGAATAAAGCCAATCGCGATTTGCAAATAACCAAATGAGATGGCAGCGAACCCCCATTTCTCTCCCAGTGTCCTGGATACCCAGATAAATATCCCTCCTTCCTGCCAGCCTTCTACTGTGGCCATTTCAGCCGCACATAAACCAACAGGAATAAACCAGAGCAGCCCACCTAACAGCAGGAAAAAAATAAGGGAAAAGCCGGAAGTGGCAAAAGTTGGATATTCATAAACGGCCATCACCATTGAGGCAGTTATGGAAAAGAAGCCTAAGAGTGTTAATTTTTTTGCCGCGGCGCTGCGCTGTGAGTTCGCCATAAGAGTCTCCTGAAGAAAGAATGTTCTTTTCAGTGAATAGATCGATACCAATGACGGAGCGCGTCGCCCCGTCGATAAAATCAGGCGTGGTTGAAACCGCTTGCTTCCGCTTCGGTCAGAGGGTGGGTAACGGGATGCTGGTTGAAATAGTCAAGAGCACGCTTGATATCATTGAGCAACAGACAGGCAAGGTCATAGCTTACCCCGTGTCGTACAAGAATACGCTGAATAACCAGATCTTCGCGTTGTGCCGGCATCGAGTACGCCGGAACCTGCCAGCCGCGAGAAAGAAGCTTGTCGGCCAGATCGTAGAGGGTATAACCACCAATATTCGCGCCCTTTTTGAGGCTCCAGGCCAGAGCAGGAATACCTTTATTGCTGTCACCATCAAACAGGATTTCAAACGGACCTAATTTACCAATCTCTTCGGCCAGGAACTGAGCCGTGTCGTAACAGGCCCGGTGCACTTTGGTGTAGCCTTCACGGCCAAGACGCAAGAAATTATAGTACTGCGCCACAATCTGGCCGCCGGGACGGGAAAAGTTAAGGGCAAAAGTGGGCATGTTGCCGCCCAGATAGTTCACATAAAAGATGAGTTCTTCAGGCAGGTCAGCCGCTTCGCGCCAGATTATCCACCCAGCCCCAAGTGGTGCGAGGCCAAACTTATGGCCGGAGGCGTTAATCGATTTAACGCGTGGTAAGCGAAAATCCCACTCTAGCGCCGGCGCGCAGAAAGGTGCCAGAAATCCACCGCTTGCTCCATCGATATGCATGGGAATATCAAGCCCTGTCTCGTTTTGCAACTTATCCAGCGCATCACTGACGGCTTTTACCGGTTCATACTGGCAGGTAAACGTAACGCCCAGGGTTGGCATCACTCCAATGGTATTTTCATCCACACGCTTGAGCGCCTCTTCCGGCGTCATGATCAGGCGATCGCCTTCCAGGGGAATTTCCCTTAGCTCTACGTCAAAATAGCGGGCAAACTTATGCCAGCAGATTTGCACTGGGCCGCACACCAGATTCGGTTTATCCGTCGCCAGTCCCTGCGTTTCGCGCTTTTTTCTCCATCTCCATTTCAGCGCCAGCCCGCCCAGCATTGCTGCTTCCGATGAGCCAATCGTCGAACAACCTAAAGTGGTTTCCGGGGAGGGTGCATGCCAGAGATCGGCAAGCATTCTGACGCAGCGCGCTTCAATTTCGGCAGTCTGGGGATATTCATCTTTATCAATCATGTTTTTTTCAATGGAGAGATCCATTAATTCGCGGATTTCATCATCGACCCACGTTTGACAGAACGTCGCCAGATTTTGTCTGGAATTGCCGTCGAGCATGAGTTCATCGCGTATAGCATTAAATACATGGCGGGCGTTGTGTTCATTGTCAGGAAATCCCGAGCTCGGTAACGCTTTAGCTAAATCGATTGAAGCGTATACGTCATCATCAATATTATATTGCTTTGTGTTTTTCATATTATTTGCCTTGTATGTTATAGATTTATATTACGTGTCGCCCCTCACTGAATAAAGTAATAAAGGAGAGGCCTGACACATTTCATAAATGTTACTCGGCAGAGATCTTAATCAGATCAAAAAAGTAATGATATAAGAGGGGGCGGTAATTGATGTACGCTCAAGACTACATTCGTAAGCTTTCCCTTATCACTGTCACCGATTATCCGATAAGAAAGTCTTAATAGCTGCGTTCAGCTCGTTCAGGCGCTGCTCCAGGATATGCATTTGGGATTCAATCTTAGCGGGATCGGCAGCAATAGCTAAAGCATTCTCCAGCTGTTCTGCCTGGTCGTGAATTGCCCCTGCGCCTATTAGCTGGGCGGTTCCGTTAATTCGGTGGACGCTGTACCTGGCCTGCTGCCAGTTTCTCCCGAGCATTGCCGAGCGGGCATGAATAATATCCTTTTCATTTTCCCTGCAAGATTGTTCGAGCATCTGTCTTATCAGGGCGGTATCGTTTAATGCCAGGGTGTAAACGGTTTCCATGTCGATTAGGTTACTCAGCGCCTGTTCTGCCGAAAGCTTTTTGAGATTACCCAGTGCTTTTTGCAACTGCTTTAAATGCACCGGCTTAAACAAACACGCATTCATGCCGCTGCGTAAACACCGCTCTTTTTCACTGGGCAGTGCATTGGCAGTAAGCCCCCAGATAATCATAGTATGATTTACCTCACGAACCCGCTGCGTAAGGGTGATGCCGTCCATAAGCGGCATATTTATATCAGTGATCATGAGATCGCAGGTGTATGAGTTGATTAAGTTCAGAGCTTCAATTCCATCTTTTGCCTCCATCACCTCGTAACCGATCGCCATCAGCTGGCGTTTTAGCAAAAGTCGGTTGGTGGCATGATCGTCCACTATTAAGATGCGGAGATTTTTGGGTAACTCCTCCACGCTGTCGGTCAATACGGAGACGCCCGTGATGAGCTCTGAAATGCGGGTGGTCAGGGTTACCGTAACAATTGTCCCCACCCCCGGCAGGCTGGTCATGTGCATTTCTCCGCCGGAGAGCTGCGCCAGCTCACGTGAGATCACCAGCCCCAGACCTGACCCGGTGTGCTGCTTTCCGCTGCTGGCCTGACTAAAGGGTTTGTAGAGCATTTTTTGCTCCTGCTCAGAAATACCGACTCCGCTGTCCTGAACGCGTAAAGTCAGCTGCGCTTGCCCGTTCTCCAGCATGCGCACGTCGGCAAAAATCTGCACCCCGCCTTCGGTGGTGAACTTGATGGCATTGCTGATGAGGTTGCTCAGGATCTGCTTAATAGCCTGCGGATCCAGCCAGAGCGCTTTCTCTTCCGGCAGGCGATAATCGCTGCTCAGATGAAGTTTTTTTTGAATTGCCAGCCCTTCAAAGTTCCTGAGCGTAGAACAAATAAGCGCCTTGATATCGACCCATTCGGGTTTAAGTTCTAATTTGCCCGATTCAATTTTTTCCATATCCAGAACTTCACCAATTAAACCAATCAGCGACTGGGCGGTGGACCAGGCTAACTTAATAGACTCCTCATTTTCTTTCGGCGACTGGTTACCGGATGATATTAATTCCAGGAAGCCCATTATAGCGCTCACCGGAGTGCGGATCTCATGGCTCATACTGGCCAGAAAACTACTTTTCGCCTGGCTTGCACGGATGGCCTTGTCCTTTTCCGCCTGCAATGCCTGCATGAGCTGGCGTGATTCAGTGATGTCCTGCCAGCCGCAAAGAAGTTGAGGCGGCCGGGATGCAGGCAGACGACATATCGTCATCCAGTGTAAAACCAATCGCTCTTCTTTGCCGTTATGCAGCACAGTTTGATGTGGAATAACCAGATCTGGGGTTAGGCCTTGCTCAACTTCGTGTTGAATTTTCGGAAAAATATGGGCCAGGGGATGACGACGATCGAACATCGAGAGCCGCATATTGTCATGCAGTTCGGGACTGAAAAAGGTGGCAAAGGCGTGATTATAGCTATCAAGCTCGCCTTGCGCAGTCATGACATATACCGGAACAGGAATAGCATTAAACAGGGTTTGGCGCAGCGTCAGCTGGTACCCCAGGGCGGCCTCAGAGGCCTTTCGTCTGCGCACGGAGTTTAATAAATAGGCACCCCACATCAGACAAAGAAGAACCAGTAGCGTGGCCAGTCCCACCACCCAATAGAATGGCCGACTGTAGAGATTCCAGGTTTCAATCTGCACATTTGACATGCTGGTCCATTTACCGGCAATACCAAGTATCTCTTTCGCTGGAATATTATCCAGTGCTTTGTTAATGATGCTCTGAAGCTCAGGCTCTCCACGAGGAAGGGCGAAGCTAATTTGTGCCGGCGGCTCCTCGGGAATGTGCGAGAAGTCCAGTTTCCCAGAATAGTAATGATCGATGAGGTACCGGCTGGTAAGTTGCGTAGTGATGGCGGCATCCACTTTCCCTTGTGCCACAAGGCTCAGTGCTACGCAGGTGTTTTCTACATCATGCCATTCAATTCCGGGATGCTGCCTTCTTAGCTTTTCCGAAAGGGTGTGGTAAACGGGAATAGCGACCTTCATACCCGGTTTTAATGCGATTGGACCCTGCTCGCCCGAGCGCATCACAATCACAAAAGGGGTGGAGATAAAGGGGTGAGAAAACGCGATTTCATCTGCCCGTTCGGGGCTATAGGTTGCCGAGGGAACAATGTCCCACTCTCCCTTACGCATAATGTGTGCCATCTCCTTGTTGGAGTTGGCTATTACCGGCTCAAAAGTGAGGCCCGTTTGCAGATGGATCAAATTCATGATGTCGCCGATGATACCCCTGATCTCGTTACTGCTATCGACCAGGCTAAAGGGGGCATAGTAGGGATTGACGAGCACACGTAAGCGTTCGTGTTTTTCCAGCCAACGTTTTTCCTGAGGCGTTAAATCCAGCGGGCGGGTTAAAAATGTCAAGCTGCCTATCTCAACCCATGACTGAGCAATCTGATTATGCAGCGGTTCGTTCATAGAATGGATAAAGGAATTGATAATTTTAATCAGCTTGCTCTGATTATTTGCGGCCAGAAACCGATTGCTGTTTTGAGGCCTTTGCCAGAAGCGAGTCATCTCCAGAAGATGATTGAAATCCCGCGAGATGATAAAACTGGATGTAATGTTATTACCGATATAATAATCGCTGTGAATTTTCACTACCGACTCCAACGCCTGATAAACCGTTGGATAAGAGACAATAATGGCGTGCGGGAAAGATTGTTTAATAAAATCTTCAGAAGGATAATGTTGCGTTATCGCAATCGTGACCCGTTGGTCACTGCTGTGCAGCGGTTTCATCATCTCATTTTGACGGCTCACCAGGCCAGGATAGCCTTTTACCAGCGGCAGCGAGGCGACCAGAGATGGCTCAGTAATAACGGCCTCATCCGGGTCAGTCAATACCAGGTCAACCTTCCCGGCCCGCAGCGCTTCTACAGCGCTTTGGCGGTCAGGGTAAGATTTAAGCGTGAGCGCAACGCCGAGTGCGTTTTTCATCAATTGCAGATAATCAGCGTTCATGCCCCGATACCGTCCGTTGATATCGCTGGTACTCAATGGCGGTTTTTCCGGCCCGTAAATGGCAATGCTGATTGTACGCTTGTGAACCAGCCATAGCGAGTCCTCATCATTTAACGGTACCGGCGGAACAATAATGTCGTTGTTACTGAAAAGCGTTAGCGAGACAGGAGCTGCGCCCGCCGAATAGCCAGAGGTGAATATGCAACATAGCGTTATTAAAAGGTATTCCAGTTTACACCGCATGGTTCTATCCAATTTTATTGCGGCTGGCAAAAGAAAAGAGTTCCATCAGTGAATGACATCCCAACTTTTCCATAAAGCGTTTTTTATAGGTGCTAACCGTTTTGTTGCTGATATGCATGTCGGAAGCGATCTGCATATTATCTGCACCATTTAAGATGGCACGCATTACCTTTATCTCCTGGCTTGAAAGGGATAGCAACATTTCCTGTTCATTGGATATGTTGCCGACAAACCCGTTCAGTGAAAAGGGGAAATAACTGTAGCCACTCTGCGCGGCATGAATGGCATAAAGAATATTGGCCATCCCTTCTTTTTTACTTATAAATCCGTTAGCACCAGCTTCAGCACTGCGTTTACCATAGAAAAAATCGTTCTTGGCTGATACCACAATTATACTTTTGGTAAATTGCATTTTACGTAATTTCTCAACCACTTCTATGCCGCTGATTAATGGTATATCTACGTCGATAATCACAATATCCGGATGTAGTTGGTTGATCTTGCGTAAGGCCTCAACCCCGTCTCCCGCTTCCGCAAGAATGATAATGCCCTCATTTTCCAGTACATTACGAATTGCTAAGCGTGCCAGTGGATGATCATCGATGATGACGGCCTTGAGATTAAGATGTTCATTCAAGATGGGTTCCTCACATGTTCAATCACGCACTGACGTAAAGTGGCCGTGTCAATTCGCCTGTTAAGTGCTTTGCAATAGAGTGAGTTTATCCTCCGGATCCTATTATTTATCTAAACAGATTTTTTTTACTCTGAATTATTTTTTTTTGCCCGCCAGGATGACGAGTGTAGGACCTGGCTGGCACCAATTTCCGATGCGTCTGCTGTTCTTTACCATGCCCATATTTTATTATCATCACCATGATTGACTATGCCAAAGTGCAATTCAATCCTATGTTTTATATAGCTTAAAAAACCACTCCACCCTCAATTAAAATGTTTTCGCCTGATCGAATCGCGAAAGTTACTAACACCAATGTGTAAGTTACATTACATTTTTGATCTCTCATATTTACAAATGATGAGAAAGGCTTTTGATATGAATGCTCCACAACAGGAAAAAAACATCACAACTTTACGGCAACAGACACGAAAGAAAATGATGTTTATTTTCTGCTTAGTTTTCATTATGGCAGCCGTTGCCTCAGGCTGTTGGTTATATCTTTTTCGCGCTGTCCAGTCGACTGATGATGCTTATATTATGGGGAATAAGATAGCTATTTCATCGCAGGTTGCAGGCAGCGTGATGAGTGTTCATTACAAGGAAACCGATCGAGTACTCAAAGGAGATGTTCTCGTTACGCTGGACGATACCGATGCCCGAATTAATTACCGGAAAGCGATACACAACCTCGCTGATAGCGTCAGGAAAATCAAGCAGCTATATATTAACGACGATCAATATGCCGCAGCCGTTCGCAAGAGCAACATTGTTTACCAGCAAACGTTAGCTGATTTTCAGCGTCGAAAAAGCCTGGCCGGCGTGGCGGCGATTTCTAAAGAAGAGTTGCAGCACGCCAGGAATGCGGTTATCGAAAGCGAGGCTGCCCTGGACGTCGCCAGAGAAGCATTGCGCAGCAACCATGCTTTGATAGCAGGCACTGTGCTGGAAAAACACCCCGAAATTTTGCAGGCTGCTGACAGCGTGAGGGAGGCGTGGATTTCCCTCCAGAGAACCCGGGTAGTTAGCCCGGTGACGGGCTACGTTGCTCAGCGCAATGTTCAGGTTGGCGAAACGCTCACCAGCGGCCAGTCGTTGTTGTCGGTGGTTCCTGCTGACGACATGTGGGTAGAGGCTAATTTTAAAGAAACGCAGCTGAGCGGCATCAAAATTGGACAAGACGTGTCGGTTGTCACCGATTTGTATGGCAGTAAAGTTATGTTTAACGGCAAGGTGGAAGGCATAAGCATGGGGACCGGGAGCGCCTTTTCCATACTCCCCGCGCAAAACGCCACCGGTAACTGGATCAAGGTGGTACAGCGCCTTCCCGTACGTATCAAACTCGATCCTCAGCAAGTCAACGCGCATCCATTGCGCATCGGCTTATCAACGACAGTAACACTACACGAAACCCATACCGGCGGAGAGTCTCTGGCAACCGCACAGCGTATATCGCCAGCCTGGCATAGCGATGCCCTGGTGATTGATACCACGAGCATTGATAACGACATCCTTGCAATCATCCAAGCCAACGCAAGGTGATCTATGAAAAATACAACAGCGCAGGAGCCTCTGAAGGGTGTCCCATTACTGCTGGTGACGCTCTCGCTTTCAATGGCCACCTTTATGCAGATGCTGGATTCCACAATTTCGAATGTCGCTATTCCCACTATTTCGGGTTTTCTGGGCGCTTCAACTGATGAAGGTACTTGGGTCATCACCTCGTTTGGGGTGGCAAATGCCATTTCCATTCCTGTTACCGGTCGTCTTGCCCAGCGATTTGGCGAGCGCCGGCTGTTTTTATTTTCAGTGGCTTTATTCGCTCTTTCCTCTTTGTGTTGCGGGCTATCAGTCAATCTGGAAATGTTAATATGCTTCAGGGTGATGCAGGGGCTGGTTGCTGGGCCATTGATCCCGTTATCGCAAAGTTTGCTCCTGCGTAATTATCCGCCGGAGAAAAGAAACCTGGCGCTAGCTATGTGGTCCATGACGGTAATTATTGCACCGATATTTGGGCCGATTATCGGAGGGTATATATGCGAAAACTACGATTGGGGTTGGATATTTTTAATTAACGTGCCTCTTGGAGGGATTGTTCTGTCATTAACGGCTTATCTTCTCAAGGACAGAGAGACTCCAACGACGACGGTGAAGATAAATCTGGTTGCCCTGAGTTTACTTACGCTTGGCGTTGGCAGCCTGCAAATTATGCTGGATAAAGGGAAAGATCTCGACTGGTTCAACTCGAACATAATCATTATATTAACGATTATGGCTGTATTCGGTATCGGTCTGCTGATTATCTGGGAAGCGACTAATGATAACCCGATAATAGATCTCAGCCTGTTCAGATCGCGAAACTTCTCCATCGGTATGATTTGCATTGCCAGCGCGTATTTGATCTATGCGGGTGCCATCGTCCTGATGCCCCAGTTGCTGCAAATCGTCTTCAACTACACGTCAATATACGCTGGCCTTGCCTATGCGCCCATCGGAATCATGCCGCTAATCATCGCCCCGTTAATTGGCCGATATGGCGCGAATATAGACATGCGCGTGTTAGTTACCTGTAGCTTTATGATTTATGCGCTCTGTTACTACTGGCGTGCGATCACTTTTAATCCTGAACTTGATTTCTTTTGGGTTGTGATACCGCAATTTATCCAGGGTATTGCCGTGGCCTGCTTTTTTTTACCGCTCACGACGATCTCGTTATCAGGTTTGTCACCTGAAAAATTTGCCTCAGCGACCAGCCTGAGTAACTTTTTCCGCACTCTATCAGGATCAATAGGCACCAGCATAACGATGACGCTATGGAGTCGACGAGAGTCGTTCCATCATGCCCACCTGACGGAGTCGATCAATGCTTATAACCCCTCATCAATTACGCTTTTTGAAAGGTTACATAGTCTGGGGCTCGATCAACGTCAGGCGGAGGTATATATCAATGACATCACTACCTCGCAAAGTTTATTGATGTCTGCCAACGATATTTTTCACCTTTCTGCGATCGTATTTCTGGGATTAACACTGTTAGTCTGGTTGGCTAAGCCGCCTTTTAATACCGCCAGGCCACACGATAGCTAAAGGTCTGACAATTGTAGGACGTAGATGATTAAAGCTCACCTCTACTCCTATAGATAAAACGGTTCTACCGCCATTATAATCATATTTAAGGTTAAATGGTTAACATACCTCAAGGGAGTCGATATGATGCTAATTAATAGCTCAAATATAAAAAATTTGAGCATGGGTTTGCTTTTAAAATACAGAAAAAAGACATTAATAATGGGTGGGTTACTTTTTATTTGCAGTGTTGCTTGCTTGCTTATTCCCTTTTACGCCGGTCTTGCGCTTGGTGATTTAACAGGGGTTATATTCATAGCCTGCGGTATTTATATGTTAACCAGTATAGGTGCTGTTAAAAGATGTACTTTCATCTCGACATTATCTGTGTTTATTTTTAGTCTGATTTATATATTGTTGGGTTATAAAATTATTATTAATCCTGTAATGGGTATTAATATCCTGTCCTTACTGTTTTGCTTCCTGTTCATTTTTGGTGGCTTGTGCCGCATAACCGCAGGGTTTAAAGACAGGAATATGGCGGGTCGCTACTGGTTTATATTCATTGGATTACTGGATTTAGCTATAGCCTTTATATGGTTAAGTGCGAGTTCAAATGCTAACTTCTTTATTACCACGATGGTCATTGGTCTCGAACTATTGTTCTGCGCATGGTTTTCGCTGATAACGTCATTTGCGTTAAAAAATGCTCCTAGCGCATTCAGCAGCGCACACTAACTGGTTTACGTTCACTCTTATCTCACTATTAATGAGGATATCATAATGAAATACTTCACTAAGGCTATTTTAGGTTCAATGTCTGCATTATGGCTGTGCAATGTGGCTTTTGCCAACATCACGCCATCGATCGGTGAATCCACTCCAGAAAATATGACCTGCCATGAATATATCGATCTTAATCCGCGAGCGATGACTCCTGTAGCATTTTGGGTGGTTAACAAAGATACTGATTATAAAGGTGGAGATTTTGTTGACTGGAATGAAGTGGAAACCATCTCGGTTCCGCAGCTGTTGAAGATCTGTGACGAGCAGCCGAAAAGCAAAATTACCCAGTGGATAGATAAGCTGAAGTAGGGACATTTAGGGCTGACAAAGCATGTTAGCTGGCCCAGCGAGTACTCTGCGCACGCTGGGCCAGAGTGTATATCTTTCTGCGATTTTTCTGACAGGTCAACGTTATACTCCCTTCAAACAGTATCATTAACCAATGCATATAATCATTTTTTGACATTTATTTATCACTCATTTCCATACAAAGTAGGATCTTTCTTTTTTTTTCTTCTCAACATCCTAAATAATACGTCGTGAACAAACATCTCCGCCATAACCTTATGATTTTTAAGCTGAAGTCACTCATATAGTTATTTTACATGATGACATTGAGACATTTGACGGCTTACAAAAAGCGCGGATATAATTCACCGAAATCTGTTTCACTTGAAACTTTTATTGCAGGTCTTACTCAATGATTGAATGGAGGAGACGATCGCCTGGGTATTAGCTGAATTTTATCAATCAAGAGTGACTGACGCGTTGATATCGCATAAAACTGTCCAGCATTAACTGGATTATCTCCAGACATGTCTGCGGGAAAACATTATCGTAAAACGTGCTGCTGCGTATGTGTTAAGACAGCCACACTTAAGCTTTAAGCAACAAGGAGGTTGGTATGCCATTAGTATTGTTGAATAATAATTACAGGTGTAGTTTTAGCAGAATAGCCTTCAAGTCTATTGTCGACTCTATTTCTACGGCGCCAGTGGCTGTTGAAGCCTGTATTAAGTTTGTTGACGGGGATTCTTCCGACATCCATAAAACGCTGAAGATAGTCTATGAAATGCGCAGAACTAATGAGATGTTATATGTGATAACTCTTATCAACCACAGCAAAAAATACTCACCCATAATTTGGCATATGTCCGATTGTGTGCTCGAAAAACAAATCTCTTATGATAAGTTAGAAACAATCATAAATATTATTCTCTCCAGAAAGCCAAAGGTGGTCACTGACAGCGTGTTTGGTGACATCATGGGAGATATTTTTAGAATTTCAGAAAAAGAACGCAACGTACTTACACTCTTACTCAATGGTCACTCACAAACAGAAATATCACAATTGCTCAATATCTCTGTTAAAACGGTGAGCGCATATAAAAACAAGGCTGTCGAACGCTATGGGGTAAGAAACTTCAATGAGCTGTACCTTAACTGGCTTCAACACTCCGCTTGATGCCCGCTAAAACGTTAGCTTGTTATTAACATTCCTTTTTTCTTGCTCATCTTCCTCGACCATCGGGATAGCGATTTATGCTTTATATTGCTCTATTTATATTATAAATCAGAATATAAAACTATAATTAGCGCATAAAGCATTATAAGTTACCTATCGGCGTCATTGTCTGTACATTTATCATCCCAACCATTCTGGTGGGTTACTTTTTTAATGATTATTGCTATGCGTTTTTAGCATAGCTTGTTCTATGCTATTGAACTATCTGGAGAATATTCCATGTTATTAAGTGATATCACGTATGCGTGCTCTTTTAGCCGCATAGCCTTTACTTCAATTTTACAGATGATTGAGGCAGAACGGCATGAAAACAAAGAGTTTGCTGATTTCCCCATTATTTTTATTGATGGCGATCGTGCTAACCGCTATGAGATTATTCAAAAACTCTATATGCATCGTAAAGCCAACAGTAATGTATATATCGTTACCCTATGCGATAGCGAAGATGATATTTCATCCTCGATTAAACACCTGTCCGACATTGTAGTGAGTAAGAAAATACTTTTTCAGCAACTGGAAAATCAGATCCGAATTTTAGGGACAGCCAAGCCAAAAGCGCTAGGTGACAGCGTTTTTGGGGATATTGTCGGGGAATTATTAGAATCAACTTCTAAAGAGCAGCGCGTTATACACCTGCTGCTTCAGGGCTATTCACAGACGCAGGTGGCCAAAATGCTCCACTTGTCGGTAAAGACCGTGAGCGGTTACAAGGTTAAGGCAGCCAAAAGACATGGTTTCAGAAATTTTAATGAACTATTTATACATAGATGTGAACGTAATACGCTATAAGCGCCGCAAACTGTTGATGAGTTGTGGTGCTCCTGCATTAATCGGACTGGATGCACATCAAAGCAGGGGAGAAAGCATTCCATATGATATAGCCGTTTTTCAGTTTGGTGATTCTTAACCGCCGGGTTTCACCAGAGGTATCAAAAATGGCCCGGTTAAAAAGATCGTCGGGCATATCATCGCTGACGGTTCGGGTGAAAGCCAGAGGCTTTATGGACAAGTATCCCTCACCTTCATAAGTGTAATTAAAATTTATATCACGCAAAAGATTATAGTTTTTTTGCGTCGTGCTATTCCGTGCAGCGGCAGAAAGATTAATTCGGCCATGGCCCATACCATCCAGATGTAGAGTCATAACGCCATCTGTCTGAATCTCAGTCTGGGTGGCAAAAAAAGCGGAGCAATCGACCTTTGGCCCTTTCTCCTTAACGACAAAATAATGCATCGTGCCATTAAAGAGAGCGCCTATCGCGAGTAACGCGCAGGCTACACCAATCAACTTAACGATTTTGTATTTATGCAGAGAAATCATAGATGGCCTTACAGTCTGAAAAATTATCTGAATTTTTACTGCTTTGAATACAGCGCGTCATAAAGATCCGGACGGTCTTATCTTGCATTACCCGCTCACTCGACTGGAAAATAAATATCGCATCGGCAACACAGGCTAACTTTCCTGAGGAAAGGTTGCGCGCAAGCTGTTCTTTACGTCCTGCGATCTCCGACGGAACCGGACGCAAGCTATAAACAGGACAAGCATCAATGGTCCCAAATTTATAGAGTTTAGAAGAGGGAAAGTGATAGTCCGTGGCGTTTAATGCTGTGCTAAAAGGCTGAATAATCAGAAAAAGCGTCGTAACTGCTGCGAAAACCATTAGTCCTACTTTTTGCCAGCAAAGCGTTGGCTTTCGCGAGGATATATCCGGGCCAGATAAATCCTTTTTTTCTGTCTGGTGCTTATCACTTACAGCGACCTTTCCGCCCTCAATGAAAAAACCCATACGCGGAAGGGTCTGTATAATCTCTTCGTCGCAGCCGAGTTCAACAAGAAGTTTGCGGATCATAGAGATGTACTGGTTTACAGAGTTATTCGATGGCTCAAGACCATATTTATCCCAGATGTTGTTCAGCAACTCCTCGCGGCTGATAATTTTATCTACATTTTCTAAAAGATATGTAAAGAGCCTCGCAGGGATGGTTGTCAATAAAGATTTCCGCTGGGGCTGCCCCAGGTTCCACAATGCACCATCATCGCTTCGAAAGGCTATGGTGTTAAAAATTATAAATGTCATTGACGCCGTTTCTCCGGTTGCATTCTTTTTTAAACATGAGTATGACATGTAAATTAAAATAAATCTGCTTTTTTTAAAAAAAATCAAATAAAAGAAAACTTAAAATGCAAGTTTAAAATTATTTAAAAACAATGATTTAAACAAATCTATTGTTTTGTAAGATGAATTCTTAAGATAAAAAGAAAAAACATAGAGGAAAATCTCATTTAACAAATTTTAAAAATTATTATTATGCCGCTGGTCAGAAGAACGGAGCTTTCTTCAACAGGCTTAAAAGGCTTTCTCCTGAAAATATTAACCTTGTTTAAACTTTATTTATTAAGGAACTTAAATGCGTAATTCAATTTATTCTATGGCACCCATTGCTTTAGCTCTGCTTGCCTGTTCCAGCGTGGCTAATGCCGCATCCAACGCCACAATGAACATTACTGCAAACGTAGTAGCCGCTACGTGTGACGTGTCTGTTTCTAACAGTACACTGGATCTGGGTAACTTTACAAAGACTGATTTTATTTCGGTGGCGAAACCGATCGCCAGCAGCCTTAAAACGTTCACTGTAGGCCTGAGTAATTGCGAAAAGCCAAAAGTCGCCGGTGATAAGGCGAACCTGGTCATTTCCGGACAGACTCTTGGTGGTAATCCAAACATTTTTAACAGCACCGGTACTAACACGGGTGTAATGATTAGCCAGGTATCTACGCCATCAACTTATCTCAGCGCTGGTGAAAAGATTGCTGTCGCCACCGCAGGCGCGACGCCTGCTGCTGGTGATTTTAACGGTAAGTCCGTCAGTTTACAGGCCGGCCTGGCCTCTACCTCCATGACCCCTGATATTGGTGCAGTCAGCGCGCCAATTATCTTCAGCTTTGCCTACAACTGATGATATTTAGCGGGCCACCGGCCCGCTTTTACCGGAGACATTATGTCACGCTTTATTTCCTGGTTTGCATTGCTTCCTGCGCTGCTTGCTGCCGCCCTTTCGGCACAGGCTAACGGGTTTGGCATCAATGCTACCCGACTGATTTATAAAGAAGATGCGGGCAGTATAAGCACTACGGTGCGCAATACCGAGTCGAAAACCCCTTATCTGGTGCAAAGCAGCGTCAGTAATCAGCAGCAATCGTGGGCTCCAGCGCCCTTCACCGTAACACCGCCGCTGTTTCGCCTTGAGCCCCAAAGTATTAACCAACTGCGTATCTCCTTCAAGGGTGCGCCTTTGCCGCGCGATCGAGAATCCATATTCTACCTGCATACCAAAGCCATTCCTTCAGGTGCGCAGGGAGATAACGAACAGTCGGCGAATGCTATTCAGGGCAACGTCCACTTTGGCGTCGGTAAGATTATTAAGCTGTTTTATCGCCCGGCAGGCATAAAAGGTACGTCGGAAGCCGCCCAGGGTGGACTGACGTTTGAGCGCGTAGCCGGGGGGCTTAAAGTCAGTAATCCGTCGTCCTACTTTGTCAGCCTGGCGATGCTGGAGGCAGACAATAAACAGCTCCCGCTCGACAGCCCTGCAGCTCTGATGCTTCCTCCTGGGGGCAGCCATACCTGGTCGGTTGCTACAGCTCGCGCCATAAAATGGCAGACCATAAACGATACCGGAGGCAACCATGAGTTTAGTAGAACCATACCTTAAAGGTATGCTGCTGGCCTCGTTCGCCACAGCCTGTCTGCTGCCCGTTACCGCCATGGCTATTCCGTTGAATTTTTCTGCAACGCTAACCAACGGCACCTGTTCACTCAGCCTCGATAAGAGCACGCTTCCTCTGGGAAGCCTGTCCCTTTCGGCATTAACACCGGCGCAGCTTGTTAACGCAAAGCCGTTCACGCTTTCCGTCACTGACTGCACAGGCGGCGAGGGCGGCACGCTCACGCCGGTAGTCGTTGTCAGCGGCGCGGGTGTCCGCCAGGACAACCGCTGGCTGTTTCGTAATAGCGACTCAGCAGAGGGCGTCGGAATAATGGTTATAAAAAGCAATACACCTCCAGCCCACTCCCAGTCAGAAATCATGAGCGGTACCGCCATACAGCTGGCCGCCGCTGGGAAAATTCCGGTCACGCAGTCTCACACCTTTTATGCAGGTGCGACATGCGTGAGCACTACCAGCTGTGCAAAGGCTACGACCGGCGCAGTCACAGCGAGTCTGACGTTTACGTTTGCCTATCAGTAAGGACAAGGTGATGCCCTCTCTTTTTACCCTTATGGCTCCCGTGCTGTTGTTACTCAGCGCGGTTGTTGCCAATGCCCAACAGGGCGGTATCAGCCTGAACCAGACTCGGGTGATTTTTTCTTCAGAGGATCTTGCGCAAACCGTAGCAGTTAAGAACAACAGCAGTCGGAGCTGGCTGATTCACAGCCGCATCCTGTCCGAAGCAGAAAATGACGATGCGCCGTTCATCGTCACGCCGCCGCTGTTCCCTCTCAAAGGTAACAGCAGCCAACAGTTGCGCATTTTACTAAAGCAGGCCTCCTTGCCCGCCGATCGGGAATCGCTTTTTTATCTCTCGGTCATAGCGATGCCGTCGCATGAAGGGCCCGTCCCGGACGCCGGAAAACTCTCCGTTGGGGTGCGTTTTGTGCTGAAGCTGTTTTATCGACCAGTCGGATTGCAGCTTGCGCGGAATGATGCCGCCTGTCACCTGATCGTCAGCGCGCAGGGCGGCGAACTTCGTATTGCCAATCCTACGCCTTACTTTCAGACGTTGAGCGTCCTGAAGGTAAACGATCACGTCATGGCCATCCCCGCGCAGAAGTCAATGATTGCACCGTATGACAGTCTGGCCCTGCCGGTGGAGCGCCCGTTACGTCGGGCGATATGGCAGACCATCACCGATTACGGTACCCACTCTGAGCCGTGTAGCCAGACATTTTGAGCAGTAAAGGATAAGCATGATGATGCGCATTTTGTACTTTATTACAGCCTGTTTTCTGATGGTCAGCGGCACTCTTCACGCAGAAGAAAGCTCACCTCCGGGCATCACTTTCCACGTTTTGCGACTGATCTACCCCGAGGCTGCCGCACAGGGTGTAACACTCACGGCGGGCAATACCACCCCAGATGCCTATCTGATTCAGTCCAGGATTCGTCCAGTGGATGAGAAGACCGGTGACTTGGATTTTAACTATCAGTCTCATACCGCCATGCCGTTCGTCATAACACCGCCACTGTCGCGTCTGGAAGGCAACAGCGAGTTGACCGTGCGCATACGCCGCAATGACGTTTCGCTTCCTACCGATCGAGAGTCGGTGTTCTTTGTCTCAATGAGGGCCATGCCTTCCCAGCATTCCACGCCGGAGCAGGGAAAAATGGTCATGACGGTCGTAAGCAACCTAAAGCTATTTTATCGCCCGGAGGGCCTAAGCAAACGCGCCGTGGCAGATATGGCACCCCGTCTACGCTTCCACCGGGAGGGCTCTCAGCTGATCGCCAGCAACCCCACACCCTATTGGCTGACCTTCTCACGCCTTGCCGTAGGTAACGCGCTCCTCAGTAACGCGGAGCTGCGCCTTATGGTACCTCCCTTCGGTCAGCAGGCTTATGCCATGCCGCCCGATCGCCGGGGAGAAGTCACATGGCAGTTGATTGATGAAGACGGCTGGAACACGCCCGTCAGTAAACAGCCCCTGTAATACACGAATATCAGTCATCTGGTAGAGAGACTGAATATTCAAACGGAAATAAAAACATGAAAATACATCCAGTTGCCGTAGCGATGTTAACGCTTCTTGTTGATAACACGATTGATGCTGCGGTTCCAAAAGCCTGGGCTCGAGACTATTTTGATCCCGCTCTGTTGGCTCTTGACGGCCAGACGGTAGTGACAGATATGAGCCTCTTCGAAAATGCCGGGAATATACCCGCTGGCACTTATTTAGTTATGCTGGTTGTGAATCAGCAGGAGTTAGGCCAGCAATCAATTGTTTTTAAAAATAAAAATGGAAAGGCTGAACCTGAGCTAACTCCTGAGCTGCTTGCTGAAGCGGGGGTGAACACGGCTGCTTTACAGTCATTCAGCGGTCTGGCTGTCGACCAACCGATAAACGACCTGAAAATACTGATCCCCGACGCCCGGGTCCACTTTGAATTATCACAGCTGCGGCTCGAACTGAGTATCCCTCAGATAGCGATGAAACCAAACATCCGGGGAGCAGTGGATCCGGCTAAATGGGACGATGGCATTCCTGCTTTTTTGCTGAACTACTCTCTCAGCGCAGGTCATAGCCGTCAGGATGGCCTTTATGAGCAGGCCAGCAGCGATCAAACCAACCTGTTTGCGAACTTTCATAGCGGCCTGAACTGGCAGGCCTGGAGGTTGCGCAGCGACATGAGTTACACCCGTAACGAAAGCAACACAGGCCAGGGAGCGACCCAGCGTTATGAAAAGACTCAATTTACCAATACTTATCTCCAGCGGGATATCCGTGCCTGGAGATCGGAATTTCTCCTTGGGGAAAGCTTTACCCTGAACGACGTCTTCGATAGCGTGCCGTTCCGCGGCGTCAGGCTAACCTCAAATGAAGATATGCTGCCTGTCAGCCTGCGCGGTTTTGCGCCGGTGGTGACCGGCATCGCCCAGAGCAATGCCCTTATCAGCATCAGCCAGAACGGCAACGTGGTCTATCAAACCTATGTTGCCGCAGGGCCTTTTCGTATTGAAGACCTGTACCAGACAGGCCAGGGCGGCGATTTAACCGTTACCGTGACTGAGGCAGACGGAAGCGTGAGAACCTGGACCCAAACCTTTTCGTCGCTACCGGTAATGCAGCGCCCTGGCGGGCTTAAGTATGAATTAACCGCTGGCCGATATAACGGCGGGATAACCACCGATTCGCGCGAGGCAGAATTTGTGCTGGGCACGCTGATGTATGGTCTTCCCCATAACATCACTCTGTACGGCGGCGGACTCGGGGCAAAAGATTACCTTTCAGCGGTAGCGGGTACCGGCGTATCGCTGGGAGGGCTCGGCGCCGTGTCTGCGGATATGACGCTGTCATCCGCCACGTTGCGCGACGGGCAAAGGCAGAACGGGCAGTCATACCGGCTACGATACGCCAAAAGTATGCTCAGTACCGGTACCTCGGTTGATCTTACCGCCTATCGCTATTCGACCAAGGATTACCTTAACTTTGCCGATTTTAACAATATGGGATACCGCCTTGAGGATGATCAGGTGCCCTGGGCTCTGGCCCGACAGCGATCGGAGTTACAGGTGCGTTTAAGCCAGCAGTTGAGTTCCTGGGGTTCGCTCTATCTTTCCGGTTCGCGTCAGGATTACTGGGGCCAGGAGGAGACAAATACTACGCTGTCAGCGGGTTACAACGGCAGCCTGGGCGTCGTAACTTACGGACTGGCCTATAGCATCGATCGTCTCAAATCTGATGGTAAGTGGCCGCAAAACCGACAGCTTTCAATGAATCTCCAGGTTCCATTCAGCGCGTTCAGCCGTGCGCAGACAGTGAGCCGCAACTATGCGAACTACCAGATCACGCATAACAGCCACGGTGGAGTGCAGCAGCAGGCTGGCATCAACGGCTCGGCTCTGGACGATCGTCTGACCTATAGCGCTATGGAAGGCTGGGGGAACGGTAATAATAATGCCGCGACCAGTACCCTAAACGCGAGCTGGCAGGGGAGTAAGGGCATGTTCAGTGCCGGATATAGTCATAGTCGCAGCGTCGATGCCATTAACATGAGTGGCAACGGCGGAATGGTAGTACATGCCGGTGGCATAACGTTGAGCCAGCAGCAGGGCCCCTCAATTGCACTGGTGAGCGCCCCACACGCGCAAGATGCTGAAATCATGAACGGTTCAGTGCGCACCGATAGTAAGGGATATGCCGTCGTGCCCTATCTTTCGGCCTATCAGAACAATGCTATTACGCTCAACCCTATATCCTTACCGGACAATGTCGATCTTACGCAGAGCAGCGTGAACGTCTCACCCACCAAAGGTGCCGTTGTAAAGGCAACGTTTGCCACCCGTCTGGGCTATCAGGCATTACTGACGCTCACTCGCGCGAGTAAGCCAATACCCTTTGGCGCATTAGTGACGCTTGAGGGCGCAGACGCCGAAGACCAAAGGGGGATTATGGGCGATGCCGGGCAGGTTTACCTGAGCGGTCTGCCTGAACAGGGCCGCCTGCGCGCAAAGTGGGGAGCCGCTCCTGAACAACAGTGCAGGGCAAGTTACGATCTAAAGCATGCGGCGTTTTCAGCAAATAACCCTGTACGGTCTTTAAAAATTCAATGTGAGCAATAAAATGAAGAACATTATGCGTAAATTATGCGGGCTGCCCCTCATTCTGGCGGCAGTCTTTCCGGCCTCGGCCGAAGTGATAACCATCGGTAAAGGTAGTGGTATTGTTTGGGAAGGCTTGCCCTTTAATAAGAGGCTAACGGGCGCATTGGATAGTCCGGTGCTTTTCCTGAGGTATGGATTACTGTCTGTCTCAAATTCATCTGCAGTATGTACGGGACCCACATCACTTAAACAGATTGCAGGTTATTGGGCTCTGCCTCTGGGGGATTCCGGAGCAGGGCTCATTCCCCGCGCAACCGGCACAGCAACGTATTATCGATATGAAGGTTCTTATGAAACCTTAACAGGGACAGTTGGCCTTCCCCAGACAAAAGGAAACACGTCGGCGGGAGCAACTACAATGCCTCACACTGGATATGAATGGTGCCTCCCTCCTTCAATGTCAGAGAATCAAAGATTCTACAGTACTTATGGTAACAGAACTGCGAGTTTGGTTGGTACGTGGGTTATCGTGGCTGATGGAAATCAAAAAAATGCGGAGGTTAGAGTGCCTACGATGTATTTTGGGTCTTTCTCTGCGGTTGGCTCGGGTGATAGATCCACTCAGATTCTGCCGAACGACATTACCCTGCGCATCTCTTCGCTTGAGTGCACGGTAAATACGCCCACTGCCATCGACTTTAAGAATGTGACGCGTATCACCGAAGCGGGTGCACAACTGGCTTTGCTAAGTTATCCATTAATCACTACCTGCGGGCAGCCAGACAATAAAATTAGTGCGAATATTAACCTTCAGTTTCGTGCGATCACCGGGCTGGATTCAGGAAACGCCGCCAGACTGGCCCTGCGGCAGGGCGGTGGTTGGATAACCGGTGAAATCAGTAACGGGGCGACGGGGAGCGGGGCATGTACGAGCACCAGCGGGATCCCCTTTGATAACAAGCCAGTAAAACTGGGGGCCATCACAAATTCAGAAACCAGCAAGAGTCTGAACCACCAGGTCACCTGGCGGTTGTGCTCGGCAGGAAGTAGCCTGCCAGAAGGAGCGGTCGATGCAGCTGCGGAGATGCTGGTGACATTTAACTGAGTAAGGTGCTCATCCCACGGGAGAATGCCGCACAGAAGTAGATAACGTGCAGGCATTCTCTTTGTATTTGGGTATATAAGAAGAGAATAAAAACCATCTCGTCTCGCCAATAATCGCATCCTGGGGGCAGGTCACCCTGATAAGGTGTGAACTTTCTGGCAGTCTCATTCTTAATTTTTACTTCAAAGGTAACAAAGAAGGGGATCATGTCCGTAGATATTCTTCTGCCTCGTTACCATGGGCAGATCCTGTTACCGATAGCCGGTCCGCGCTGCGTATGACCGACACGTCGGGTGGCCCAAACAGCACGGTGAACGTCGACGGCACCATACTGAGGATCAATCATGTGCGGATGTTTAGGTGGGGGCTGTGGGGAAGCAGAAGGACGCAGTCAGGCTGGGAAGGGGAACGGTTTCTGGAACACCAGTAGGCGTATTTTACGCATGCCGGAAACGGTATCTCAGCCCGGCAAAATGGGCGCAGAATGTTATTCGTTTTGGCCGTATGTCAGAATTTTTTCACCGGAAAGCTTTCCGGATGAAGTTATGACTCAGCGAGGGGGGCATTCCCTGCTAATTTTTACAGCAGAACTGGGAACGTCAAAGTCATCTCAATCACGAAGCCAGGCATTTTTTTATCTCACTGAATGCGAGTGGTTTGCTTTGTACCCGAGAATTTACATAAGTTAGGATTCATTGTGACCTCGTGAATTGTGGTAATGAACCAACTTTTTATTTTAAACGAATTAAAATATAAAAAATAAACCCATGCCCATAATAATGATTGGTCAGCGTCTACTATAGCTATGCTTTCATTAAGTAAAGCCAAAAGATAAAATTCTTTTGTGCTGTTATAATGTGACTAATGCAAAAAGTGACAATTCTGTATGGCTATAAATTGGGGTTTAATAAAAATTTTTATATTCCAATGAGTTATATATTTAAGGGGGACTTGCCATAGATCCCAATTTGGACTCGATATTCATTTGAGTTTCTGCGCCTTAAGGCTATGCTTAAGAGCATTATCTGATATCGTATAAAAGGTTCAACGGGAGATTTATGCAAACCGTGATTAACTTAAAAACGGAAAAACAGACGCTTATTGTCCTCCACTCCTTTGAGGAGTTTAAAAAATGGTATTTGCGTTTTTTTGATCTGAGTATCTTTGCCGAAGGTGAAGTGAGTGCCCTTCTGAATGAGGGGAAACCTGAGCATTATCCCTGTATACCCCTGATCCTTGATAAGAATATGAATCTTATATTTTTTGATGCAACGTCTGTGAACTGCTGGTGCGAACAGTTGAAGTCCATCACCTTAAAACATAAGCATTAAGTTGATAAATGCAAAACCTGTGCTATATATTATACCTACTGGCTTGTTTTGGTTGCAACTATGAAAAAAAAATCAACCCGCACTGATACCCATTATCTTAAAGTGATAATGGAAAAAATTGAACCATTTTTGAATTATGAGAATTATGGTGCAAATACTCGGTTTACTATTAATGAAAAACATAATGAAAAATGTTATTTCATTAAAAGCGGTGCGGTTTCGTTGTATCGGTATCCTGACGGAGTATTACTGGAAATTTTTGATGCGCCAACACTAAGAGGTTACATACCACTCATTAAAGACAGTGAAACAGAATATGTCATCAAACTATTATTAACATCCGAGGTTGCGATCGTTTCCAAAGAAGCATTGTTTAATTTATTATCGACTCAAAATTTATGGGAAGAGTTCGCACGTTATCAAATGGCGCTTATTTCATCTGTATCTGAAGTCATTTACAGACTATCGACGCCTAATAGTTATGATTCAATCCGCCATCAGTTGATTGAATTGATGGCAAAGCCGAGTGAAATTAGGGAGCTCATTACGGCTGAGAACTATATCCGCTGTAAAACCCGCATGTCCCGAAGCAGTATAATGCGTATATTATCAGATCTTAAAACAGGTGGTTATATTACGATTGAAAGAGGGATTCTACGTGGAGTGCATAATCTCCCGCTAAAATATTAAGAAAATCGTCACGGAATCAGAGGTAATAATTGTTTCAGGCGTGGCAGGAAAAACGTACAACAGGATGTTTATTTTGCTTAGAATTTATATTATCTCTGATGGTCAATATTTTGCACTGGGTATTGCTGGTTTTTTTTATAAGATAGATGCAAACGTCATTCGCCCGCAATATATATTTCATAAAAAACAATTCCTTGAAGAAGGGATTCGTATGAATAGATCTTCACTCTTTACGGAAAAGAACAGCGCAGGTCTCACTCAATTACAATTATAATGTTCATTCCACATTAACTTCTGCGGCTCAGAGAAGTATGGAATTAATTTCAAAGGGTGTTGAAACTTATGTCACCTGGATTAAGGCCAGCAGTAAAGATGCTAAAGTAGTCCAAAGATATTACCATGCTGTCAAAAAGTCTGCAGGCATTGAGAGCGTAAGCGTTCATAATTCATTTCTTACAGAATATATCGCTGTAAGTCATACGTTGATGCTCTGGCTTTCAGGTTGGACTGAGCGAAATATATTTCGGAACCTGAAACAACAAAAGATTGTTAATGCTGGATTGGTTGACTCAGTATAAGTTTCAGTAATTAATATTATCTATATAGAAGCATTGAGAAAGGAAAAATGTATCTAATCACAGGATTAATACACAAGGCAGGGGGGGCGCCTGTCTCATGGAAACATTATTCGTGCCATAAGCTTACACTGGAGCAGTGTGTAAAAATGCTATCGAGGCCAAAGGCGGCGGGTAAAAGCTATGGATATCCGGTTACGATTACTGATTACCACTGCAAAAAAATGGTGGAAAATGATCGGTAAAATACCCCTGACAGAAACAGAGGGCTGACACGAGAGGAGCTTTGTCTACTAGCTTGACGAGCGGAAGGATGAGTTATAGAAAAGCATCACCCTGATACTCTATAACTTAAGATAAAGAGCATGCTCATTTTTTGCGCATTAGCCATTACATTCCTTCGATAGCTCCGGCAAACCATCACACATCACCTGCAACTCATTAAACATCCTTGCCACATGGAAACCATCGCACACCGAATGATGGACCTGCACCGCGAGAGGCAACAGCACTTTTCCATCCTGTTCGTAGTATTTACCAAACGTGAACATTGGGGAAAAGAAGTTCTTCATATGCGCAATATTCATCGTAAAGTTCGTAAACGTTACCCACGGAATAGACGAGACGAAGAAGACGTTTTCGCGGGTCTCTTCCTTAGGCCAGTATGAAAGGTTATTGCCATAGTGCGCCGTATCTTCTGCATACGTGTTCTGGAAGTGATGAATATTGCCGTCGAAGTGGCTCCACAATGACGAAAAGGTCTCCGTTTCTGGGTGGAAGATGGTGTAGCTGGGATGAACTTCATTCCATATGACAAGCTCATCGTCCTTCATGACCATACGGAACTCAGGATGCCGGTTCATGATTTTAGACAGGAGAAAAATGATCGTAGGGTAAAACTTCCAGCCCACCTCTTTGATATGTTTTCGCAGCGCGGTGATGTCGATCAGAACCGTTTGGTTAATTGTACACTCAGCAAATGACTGGAAGACTTCAAAATGCTCTTTCCTTGCCCAACGAGATAAATCAACAGGCGTATAGTCCGGGGCTGTTTTTTTCATATTATAACCTTTGATTATCAATCACCTGAAGGGTTTTGGGTCAGAAACAACCGCGCAACCATTTCAACCGTACCTAATCTTCCTGTCAATCTCAGCCTGTGGTTTTCCGAACAGATATCCCTGAACGAGATCGCAGCCAAGCGCCTGAAGACGTTCAAGCTGCGCTTCGGTTTCAACGCCTTCTGCAATGACCCTCATATTGAGGCTCTTCGCCATGCCGGTAATTAATTTAACGATATTAAGGGCATCATCCTGCGTGGATATTGGGTTCACAAAGGATTTATCGATTTTAATTTTATCAAAATTCAGTTCACTCAGTCTTGATAGCGACGAATAGCCCGTTCCGAAATCATCGATAGAAATTTTTACACCGAGCGTTCTGAGCTTTTTGAGAATAGTGATCGGCGTATTGCTGTCACTGAAGAGCGAAGACTCCGTAACTTCTAATTCAAGACGGTTTGCCGGAAGTCCTGTCTCCTTCAGGACGGACTGTACCATCGCCGTAAAGGATTTCGTGCCCAGCTGAACGGGTGAGACGTTCACAGAGATCCTTGCCGGAACCGCCCATGAGACCGCTTCCCGGCAGGCAAGCTCAAGCACATTTTTGCCAATCTGATTGATCATCCCCGTTTTTTCAGCGACAGAGATAAAGTAATCAGGTGACAGTATCCCCTTCACCGGATGTATCCAGCGAATAAGCGCTTCGTAGCCGTAAATTTCATTGCTGAATGAATCGACAATAGGCTGATAATAAACAACGAACTCATGGTTATCGATCGCCAGTGCCATATCATGTTCAAGGGTTCTACTTTCCTGCAGCTTTTGCAGCATCCACTGACGGAAGACTTTTATCTGCTGTGAACCCTCTTTTTTGGCTTCGTAGAGCGCCAGATCGGCAAATTTATAAAGATAATCAGAGCGCCGTTCATTATCCGATAACACGATACCCACACAGGTGGCGATTTTTATCAGCTGGTTATTAATCGTATAGGGCTGGCTGATATGCTCGCTTATCTCTTTGGCGCGCGAAACGGCTGCTGTTTCGGTGAGGCCGCTGGAAAGCAGAGCGAATTCATCTCCGCCCAAACGGTAAAATGTATCAGTGGCGCTGCTCATTGAGGTGAGGCGTCTGGATACCTGGTTCAACAGCAAATCTCCGGCATCATGGCCATAGGTATCGTTGACCTCTTTGAATCGGTCTAAATCAAATAGCATTACCGTGACAGGGGTGTGGTTTTTATCGGCCTGAAGAGTAATTTTGTTGAGATCGTCCCAGAAGAAAAGGCGGTTTTTCATGCCGGTGAGGGAGTCATGATAAACATCATACTCCAGCTTCGAGTTCTGAATTTGCAGTTTTTCTTTTGATATTTGAAGTTCGTCAGCAAGGCTTTTAACCTGCATGTGTGCTTTGAGAATGTTTTTATTCTGGTAGATCATTAAGAAACCCAGAATAAAGCTTAAAATCACAAGGAGTAATGAAAGTACGGAATAAATATAGTACAGGATCTGTATTTTATGGTTGGATTCATTAACCGTGTTAATATCTTTCGTCAATGCCGTTGCAGAAAGCTGACTTAGCGGCGCATCGAGATCATGCATATTTGTCAGGTATGCCTGTAACTCCGGATGGCTCATTTTTTCAAGATGGCTATCCAGATAGGTCAGTATTTTTTCTAAGCGCAAAGCGAGTTCCTGATGCGCTTTATCGCTGTCAATATAGCGGCCTAAATCTCCCCCCTTCATTAAATCGCTCTGGCTTAGCATAATTTCGAGACGCATGCGGACCTGGTCTATCGTAACGTCATCGGTATCGGTTGCGTATAGACCAAGCCATGATTCAAAACGGTAATACTCTGATACCAGTTGTGCCACGGACCAGGACTCAGTGTATTGAGTCAGTTTTTGCAATTCCTGCTGTCGATCGTAAACAAGAAATGCAATATATCCTGTCGTGATAAAAAGAGAAAAAATGATACCAACCAGTATCCTGTTCATTATGTTCTCCTGAACGGCTACTCAATCTTCATTTTGCTAACCTGCCATGCTGATCGCGAGTAATAAATCTGATTATTCAACTCAGGAAGACTGTCATAGGGGTAAACAATGAATGATGGGCCTTTATCTCGGATGCGCATATATTCGCCATTGACCTTTAAAGCAAGTATGGCGTTGTATTTTTTGAAATCACTGAGAGGGATCACGGTAGAGTAATCATTGAGCGCAATAACATTAACGTTAGTCCCCTTCGCACCCACATAATCCATGAGTTTGTTCATGGGGACACCCTCAAACTTAGTACGTCCATTATACCAGGGGGATGTCGTCTCGAAACTCACCACACCCAGTTTTTCAAGGCTGGCGAGATCAAACACTGCTTTTCCATTTTCATTGGTATTTTCTATATTACCGTAAATCGTTAAAATGGGTTTACCAACTGGTTTTGGCAGTTCGCCAGCCCAGGTTACACTTTGTACCAGACAGCATAACAGCAGTAGGGTTAATCGCATTTTGGCCTCCACCTTTTTAACAGAAGTATAAGAATTATAATTTAGATATCACACGAGTTGATATATTTTGTTGGGGAGTAAGGGTTTTTATCGTTTTTATTGATGTAAACCCATTTTAATCAATGGGTTATGCGTTGTGGGTGAGAGGGTTTTTGATACTCTAGCGACGCTTAACTTTTTGATAAAAGCTAAAATTGCGGGCATGAATGCACTTCTGTTTAAAAAATAATCGCTTTAATTGATTGATATTAACTTCGACGACAATTTTGAGGTGCCCGTGGCTTTTTGGGGGCGCGAATCTGGAGACTAAATACGCGCCCCGGGTGTGTACGCTGTTTCAGGATCACGATGATAAGCGAGAACACTAACATTCCGATTGAGCGTGTCCCATAGCGCTTGCCTTACTTCATGTCCTCCTGGATCCCCCTTTCGCCATGCTGGCAAACACTGCGTCCCGGTAGATCCACGCATGGACGAGTGCGGCAGAGAGATGGACCAGCACCACAGCAAAAAGCAACTTTGCCAGAAGGCTATGGGCATCGTGACACCAGGCATACAGCACTGGACTGGTGGGGACAATCGCCGGCAGGTTGACGCCATCAAACATTACGATTGGCAGGCCCGCTGCCGACAGTTGCGCCCACCCCAGCAGCGGCATTGCCAGCATTAACCCATACAGTATCCAGTGTGATGCCTTTGCTGCAAGCACCTGCCAGATGGGCAAATCGGCAGGAAGTGGCGGCGTCCGGCTAAGAAGCCGGTTGACCAGACGCACCAGTGCCAGCAGTAAAATGGCGATACCCAGCGGCCGGTGCAGGTCGATTAACCAAATCCGGTGATGTAACGACGTCATCATCGCGGTACCGATGAAAAGCATGGCCAGGATCATCACCGCCATCAGCCAGTGCAGGCTTCGCGCCAGGGTATTGAAATGCTGCGGCGCGTGCTCTCGCATGTCTTTATTCGAGCTCATTTTACCTCCTGCTTTTGCACGGCTTCGGTGGCCTTGCCGTAGCCGATTTCCCGCTCACGGCGGCTGAAAGAGTGGGAGTAGGCCGCGGAGCGGGCGTTTAAAATGGGATCATCAGACACCGCAACGCCTGCAGGAACAATCGAAGGGTCAAAGTTAACGTCGCGGCACGCGCCTGTGGATTGTGTTTCGACGCGCGTCACTTCCAGCGTGCCGGCTACCACCTTTTTGCGATCGTCCGGCCATGGCTGGGAAGGGTCATCCACCGGATCGCCCGGCTGTGCGAGCTGCAAAACCATATCCCAGTAGATTGGTTTCTGTGCCAGTCTCTGGCTGATACCTTCGAAAAGGAAGTCATGATCGACCTTCTGCCGTACCGTCTCATCCAAAGGCATAAACAGATCGTGCGGGCGCATCATCCAGCGTACCGGCTGTTTATGGCCTTGAGCGTCGATAAGGTAGAAAGCATTAATGCTGTTAAACGTCGCACCGGAAAAGCTACCGGGAGCCGGGGTTTGTGCCGCCCACGCGAGGTATTTCTTTGCCTCGGGATACGCTTTTAAAAATGCCGCAAGGCGCTGCGGATCCGGCTTGCCGGTAGACCCATCTACCGCGAGCGCTTTTGGCATGGCGAGAAATCCTTCAGGATCCCGTGTTGCGAAGAATGGCACGTTGTTCATTGCCATACGCCATTGTTGTTTGTCATCCGTTTTAAGCAATAGCGCCATGCTCAGCGTTTTCGTCGAGGTATCCGCGGCATATGGGTTACCGGTGCCAATAGAGAATCGTCCTACAACGGGGGTTTTTGATTGGGAAAAGAGGCGTGCGGTTGATAAAGACGTTGCTGCACCGTCTGGCGTGAACGTACCCGCAAAACAGATGCCTTTCCCGTGCGCACGACGAAAGCCGGCAGGAAACGGTTTCGGTGTTTCTGACACTAACGACTGACTGACGGTACGAGATCCGAACCAACCCGCAGTCCACGCCAATACGGATGCTAATACCCCTGCGATGACAGCAATCGACGCCAGCGCTCCCCAGGTTTTTTGGGATTTGAAATCCAGCTTATACATAGACGTTTTTCCATAGCAGAAATGTAATACCCGTTAGGCCCAATAATGAAAGCGAAACATTCATAATTCAGAGATAATAGAGAAGACGATTAGGTGTAAATAATCGTAGTGGCACTTATGTTGAGAACGGAAATATTCGTGTTAAGTATTTTTTCGAGCCGGTCACGATTATTTTCGAGTATATAAGCCAGGCAGGCAAAAAAAAGAATATCACGAAAAGTTTATACTTTGCGCCTGTGGGGAGAAGGTTTAAGCTCAGCGCTTAGCTGGCTGTTCGTGCCGTGGAAGCATGGAAGCGACTCGGGGTAAATATCTGTTCCCCCTTCAGAGGTATTGCCGGCATATCTGGCCAGTGAGTGCCTTCGCCGGCAGTAATCAGAGCCATAATTGATCTGTTGACCGGCTAAACCGCCTCCAGCATCCCAAAACTCACAATCCGCGCGCGTCCCAGCTCTTTTGCCCGGTATAGCGCCACATCCGCGGCGCGCAACAGATTGTCGGTCTGGGCATGTTGAGGGTAGCTGGCAATGCCAATTGACACATCAATCGGCCCAATCTCGGTCAGTCCGTAGCGAAGCGACAGCTCATGTACGCCGGTGTAAATCTTCTGCGCACAGGCGTACGCGCCTGCTTCATCGGCACCAGAAAGCAGCACCAAAAACTCCTCGCCCCCGTAGCGGAACGCCAGTCCGTTGTCATGTGCGACCCGCTGAACGATTGACGCCACGCTTTTAATTACCTGATCGCCCGCTTCATGGCCGAATCGGTCATTGATGCTCTTGAAGTGATCGATGTCTATCATCATGCAGCTTAACGGTTCGCCGGTGCGTAACGCCTGTGCCGTTTGGGTTTGCAGGGTATCTTCCAGATGATGACGGTTACGCAGGCCGGTGAGCGGGTCGAACAAGGCTTTTTCCAGCAACGCGTCGCGCAGACGCTGGTTGGCCAGCGCCAGCCCGAGCGCTTCGGCCATCAGTTCCAGATAGGCGCGGGAAGGGGCGTTGTCCGCCGTAATATTCTGGAAGGAGAGCAGGCCAATGGCCTCGCCCTGGGCGATAAGCGGCACGCACAGGGAACTTTCCGCCTGGGAGGACGGCAGATGGTAGCAGGCGACATCCGGCTCACCGTTTACCGGCGGGTGGCTCTGCCCGCGGCGCACGGCCCAGCACTCGTCCGGATGGAAGCTTATCTCTTCACCAACCGGTGAAAGCCATTGCGCGACGCAGCGCATCTGCCACGGCTCCCGGTCAAGGACGTAGAGTCGGCCCGCGATCCCCGGCGCAATATTAGGCGCAAAAAGCTCCGCCACGTTAATCACATCGTTAAAGTTCTCACACCCCTGCAGCCGCTGGGTCATGCGCGCCAGCAGCTCGCGGATGGCCCAGTCGGCATCGCGCTCTTTCTCCAGACGCTGTCGCGCCAGGCCGTTTTCGCGGAAAATGCGGATGGCCTGGGCCATATCGCCAATCTCATCAATCTGGTGGAAATTGGGCGTTTCAACCGCGTAATCCTGGGACGCCAGACGATGTACCACGTCGCTCAGACGCACCACGGGGCGCAGCACGCGGCGCTTCAATATAAAGCCGAGAACAAACAGGAACAGCAGGGCGGTCAGGCCGACCATCAGCTCAGAGGCCGTACGCAGCGCTTTCGATTTTTTTGTCGCGTCCTGAACGGAGGAGATGACGCGTTTGTCGAGTATCTGGCGGAAGTGATCGAGCTGGCTCTGCGCGCGCTCCAGCTCCAGCTCATAGGGCGCGCCGTAGATCAGCGCAACGGCCTTAGCATCTTCTCCCTGCGCCGCGCTCGTTAGTGCCGTCTGCTGCTCGTCCTGCAGTTCATCGACGATCTTTATTCCTTCATGCAGCAGGGCCAGTTCTTCATCCGATGCGCCGTTATCCTGCAACTTTTCCAGCCGAAGCTCGATGCTCTTCAGGCTATTTTCTGCCTGGTTATATTCCTTGAGAACCTGAGGATCTTTTTTAATGACGTACAGCCGTGCTAAATCAGACTGCGCCCAGATATCGATTTCAATATCTTCAGTGAGCTGATCGAACATCTGCCGTTGTTCAACGGCCTGACGCTCGAGGGTATCAGCACTGGACGCCATCAGCATGATGATGCCGGAGGCGATGGTCAGGCAGACCGTGGCACCATAGGCCCAGTTGGTTATCGTCGCGATTCGCACCAGATGATCCTTTTACGACATGAGTAGGATGGCGTTCTTTCAAATTATAGAAAACGTCTGATTTAAGGCGAAAAAAAAGGCGGCACAGCGCCGCCTGGTATGGTGTATATCGTCACATCCTCACAATTCTGGAGGATTTTTTCCTTCTTCGATGAAGTCGGGGTCCAGCTCTTCGGCATTACCTTCGTGATCGCGCCCAGAGAAGAGGTTCCAGCAGGCGATAAACAGCGCGGCAATGAGCGGCCCGATCACAAAGCCGTTAATGCCGTACAGCTCCATGCCGCCGAGGGTGGAGATCAGAATCAGGTAGTCCGGCATTTTGGTGTCTTTCCCCACCAGCAGCGGGCGCAGAATATTGTCCACCAGCCCGACGATAATTACGAAGAAGCCGACAATAAACAGCCCTTGCCAAAGCTGATGGGTGGCGAACAGGAATATTGCGGCGGGCACCCAGACAATCGCCGAGCCGATGGCGGGCACCAGCGAGAGGAAGGCCATCAATGCGCCCCAGAGCACGCTGCCATCAATGCCTGCAATGGCAAACGCAATCCCGCCGAGCGTGCCCTGCACCACCGCGACCACCGCCGTGCCTTTTACCGTCGCCCGAGAAACGCCGACGAATTTGGCGAACAGGTGCTGTTTAGCGAAATCAGACAGCGGCAGGGAATCAAGGATCTGGCGCACCAGATAGGGGCCGTCTTTCAGCAGGAAGAACAGCAGATACAGCATGATGCCGAAGCTAATCGCAAAGCCAAACGTGCCTTTGCCGATCAGGAACGCGCTGCCGGCGAGATATTGCCCGCCCTGCAGGGCAACATCGGAGAGTTTTTTCTGGATCTGCGCCGCGTTGGTCAGGTTGTGATCCGCCAGGAAGCCGCTGGCCCAGTCAGGCAGATGGTTAAAGATGCTCGCCACCACTTCCGGGAACTGGGTGTTGTTCTCCTGGAGCTTCGTATACACCACGTTCAGCTCAATGGCGAGCGAGGAGAGGATCACCATCAACGGAATAAAGACGATCAGGCAGATAATGCCAATGGTCAACAGCGAGGCAAGCCCGTTGCGATCACCCAGCGCTGCGCGCAGCCTGTTTTTTACCGGGTTGAAGATGACGGTCAGAATGGCAGCCCAGAGTATCGCGGAGAAGTAGGGCGACAGCACGTCGAAGAAGGCCCAGGTCACGAGGGCAAGAATAAAGATAAAGAAACCTTTGGTCAGTCCGTTAAAGCGCATCAGTCAATCCTGGTTACTAAGAAACTGTGTCGACTATAGAACTGATTGTGAGAATTACCAACCTTGCGCCGAGTGTCAGGCAGTGTTGCGGTATGAATCCGCTCTTCACGGATACCACTTTCGACTGACCGAAGATCGCCGCTTCCCGCACCATGCTGTAAGTATCTGCTTGCGGAGGTGCTTATGGCCTGGCGTCCGATTCTCTATGTGATCCTCACAACCCACCCCAGACTCAGCGCGAGGCGTGCCCGTTTGCGTCTTGTCATCTAGCTTTTTATTAACAATCGCGGTATAACACACCTTCTTTGGATGTTTAGATGTCCATACGTATAGAAGGTAATATGCAAACACAACAAGAAAATGGGCAGCTTAAGCGCACCATGAAAACACGCCACCTGATTATGCTCTCGCTGGGCGGCGTGATTGGGACAGGGTTATTCTTCAATACCGGCTACATCATTTCAACGACCGGGGCGGCAGGGACGCTGCTGGCGTACCTGATAGGCGCGCTGGTGGTCTGGCTGGTGATGCAGTGTCTGGGCGAACTTTCCGTGGCGATGCCGGAAACCGGCGCGTTCCACGTCTATGCCGCCCGCTATCTTGGCCCGGCGACGGGCTACACCGTGGCGTGGCTCTACTGGCTCACCTGGACGGTGGCGCTCGGCTCGAGCTTTACCGCCGCCGGGTTCTGCATGCAGTACTGGTTCCCGCAGGTGCCCGTCTGGGCCTGGTGCGTGGTCTTCTGCGTGGTGATTTTTGGCCTGAACGTCATCTCGACGCGCTTCTTTGCTGAAGGCGAATTCTGGTTCTCCCTGGTCAAAGTCATTACCATCATCGCCTTTATTATCCTTGGCGGGGCGGTGGTCTTTGGCTTTATCCCGATGCAGGACGGTTCCCCCGCGCCGGGCTTAAGCAATATCACTGCCGAAGGCTGGTTCCCGCACGGCGGCCTGCCGATCCTGATGACCATGGTGGCGGTGAACTTTGCCTTTTCCGGGACAGAACTCATCGGCATCGCAGCGGGCGAAACGGAAAATCCGCACAAGGTGATTCCGGTTGCGATCCGCACCACCATCGCGCGCCTGATTATCTTCTTTATCGGCACCGTGTTTGTGCTGGCGGCGCTGATCCCGATGCAGCAGGCGGGGGTGGAAAAGAGCCCATTCGTGCTGGTATTTGAGAAGGTGGGGATTCCTTACGCGGCGGATATTTTTAACTTTGTGATCCTGACGGCGATCCTTTCGGCGGCGAACTCAGGGCTGTACGCGTCCGGGCGCATGCTGTGGTCGCTCTCTAATGAGAAAACACTCCCGCGCTGCTTTGCCCGGGTGAACAAAAACGGCGTGCCGCTGACGGCGCTCTCGGTTTCCATGCTCGGCGGCGTGCTGGCGCTGTTCTCAAGCGTCGTGGCCCCGGATACGGTCTTTGTCGCGCTGTCGGCGATTTCTGGCTTTGCGGTGGTGGCGGTGTGGATCAGCATCTGCGCGTCGCACTTCGTTTTCCGCCGTCGTCATCTGCAGTCCGGGCAGCCGCTCTCTGCGCTGCAGTACCGCGCGCCGTGGTATCCGCTGGTGCCGGTGCTTGGTTTTATCCTCTGCGTGGTGGCCTGTGTCGGCCTGTGGTTTGACCCAAGCCAGCGCATTGCCCTTTATTGCGGGATCCCGTTTGTCGCCCTGTGTTATGGTGCCTACTACCTGACCCGAAACATGACATCGCAGGAGCCTGAACATGTCGCAGAATAACCCGCTTATCGCCATCCTTGAAAAACAGCCGTTTGTGGTGCTGGATGGCGCGATGGCAACGGAGCTGGAAGCGCGCGGCTGTAACCTTGCAGACAGCCTATGGTCTGCCAAAGTGCTGGTTGAAAACCCGGATCTTATCCGCGAAGTGCATCTCGACTACTATCGAGTGGGCGCGCAGGTGGCGATCACCGCCAGCTATCAGGCCACGCCTGCGGGGTTTGCGGCGCGAGGTCTGGACGAGGCGCAGTCCCGCGCGCTGATTGGTAAAAGCGTGGAGCTGGCGCGTAAGGCACGCGAAGCGTATCTGGCTGAAAATCCGCACGCGGGTACGCTGCTGGTAGCGGGCTCCGTTGGGCCGTACGGCGCATATCTGGCGGATGGCTCAGAGTATCGCGGCGACTATGTGCGCAGTGCGCAAGAATTCACCACATTCCATCGTCCTCGAGTGGAAGCGCTGCTGGATGCGGGCGCAGACCTGTTAGCCTGCGAAACCCTACCATCCTTTGAGGAGATTAAGGCGCTGGCGGCGTTGCTGTCTGAATATCCCCGCGCCCGGGCGTGGTTCTCGTTCACCTTACGCGACAGCGAGCACCTGAGCGACGGTACGCCGCTGCGTGAGGTGGTCAGCGTACTGGCGAATTCTCCACACATTGTCGCGCTGGGCATTAACTGCATCGCACTGGAAAACACTACGGCGGCGCTGAAGCATCTGCAAAGCCTGACGTCGCTGCCGCTGGTGGTCTATCCGAACTCGGGCGAGCACTATGACGCGGTAACTAAAACCTGGCACCACCACGGCGAAGCGTGCGAGACGCTGGCGGGGTATCTGCCCCAGTGGCTGGACGCCGGAGCGAAGCTGATTGGCGGCTGCTGTCGCACCACGCCGAAGGATATTGCTGAGCTTACCGCGAAGCGCTGATGCCCTCACCCTGACCCTCTCCCACGGGGAGAGGGGAAAAAAACAACCGCACAAAACCAACTATCCTTTCCCGCTTTTTATCTAAAAACGAATCGTTATGAGCGATTCATTTTTATTCCTTTATCAAAATTCCCGCGCCGGAAATACTGCCCTCATAACAACAAGGGGAGCAGGCACTATGGCAATTTCATCGCGAATCACACTTCTCGGCGCACTGGCGCTGTGGGTATTTCAGGCGCAGGCGGTGGACGTCACCGTCGCCTATCAAACCTCTGCTGAACCGGCGAAAGTCGCGCAGGCGGACAACACCTTTGCCAAAGAGAGCGGCGCGAAAGTCGACTGGCGCAAGTTCGACAGCGGCGCCTCCGTGGTGCGTGCGTTAGCCTCCGGCGACGTGCAGATCGGCAATATCGGATCCAGTCCGCTGGCGGTTGCGGCCAGCCAGCAGGTGCCGATCGAGGTTTTCCTGCTCGCCTCGCAGCTCGGTAACTCTGAAGCGCTGGTGGTGAAGAAAAACATAACCAAACCTGAGGATCTGATCGGCAAACGCATCGCCGTGCCGTTTATCTCCACCACCCACTACAGCCTGCTGGCGGCGCTCAAACACTGGGGCATCAAGCCGGGTCAGGTACAAATTATCAACCTGCAGCCGCCGGCGATTATCGCCGCCTGGCAGCGCGGGGATATTGACGGGGCCTACGTGTGGGCTCCGGCCGTGAACGAGCTGGAAAAAGACGGTACCGTGCTGACCGACTCTGAAAAAGTGGGCCAGTGGGGCGCGCCTACCCTCGACGTGTGGGTCGTGCGCAAAGACTTCGCTGAGAAGCATCCAGAGGTGGTGAAAGCCTTCGCCAAAAGCGCGATTGACGCTCAGCAGCCTTACATCAGCAACCCGGATGAATGGCTGAAGCAGCCTGCTAACCTGGAAAAACTCTCCCGCCTGAGCGGCGTGCCGGAAGCGGACGTGCCGGGTCTGGTGAAAGGCAATACCTATCTGACGCCCGCGCAGCAGGTGCAGCAGCTGACCGGGCCGGTGAACAAAGCGATTGTGGATACCGCCACCTTCCTGAAAGAGCAGGGCAAAGTGCCTGCGGTGGCGGCGGATTACAGCCAGTACGTGACCGATCGTTTTGTGAAATAAGGAGTCCGCCATGCTGAATATTACGAACCTGTACGCCGATTACGGCGGTAAGCCCGCGCTGGAGGAGATCAACCTGACGCTGGACAGCGGTGAGCTGCTGGTGGTGCTGGGCCCGTCCGGGTGCGGAAAAACCACGCTGCTGAATCTGATCGCCGGGTTTGTCCCTTATCAGCATGGCACCATTCAACTGGAAGGCAAAAAGGTGGAAGGCCCGGGCGCCGAGCGCGGCGTGGTCTTCCAGAATGAAGGGCTTCTCCCCTGGCGCAACGTGCAGGAAAACGTGGCGTTAGGGCTGCAGCTTGCGGGCATCAACCGCGAAAAGCGGCTGGAAACGGCGCGGGCGATGCTGAAAAAAGTGGGGCTGGAAGGGGCGGAAAAACGCTTTATCTGGCAGCTTTCCGGCGGCCAGCGGCAGCGCGTAGGTATTGCCCGCGCGCTGGCAGCTAATCCGCAGCTGTTGCTGCTGGACGAGCCGTTCGGGGCGCTGGATGCCTTCACCCGCGAGCAGATGCAAACCCTGCTGCTGCGCCTGTGGCACGAGACGGGCAAGCAGGTGCTGTTGATTACCCACGATATCGAAGAGGCGGTGTTTATGGCGACGGAGCTGGTGCTGCTCTCGCCGGGGCCGGGCCGCGTGCTGGAGCGTTTGCCGCTGGATTTCGCCCGCCGCTACGTCGCGGGAGAACCCGTGCGCAGCATTAAGTCCGATCCGCTGTTTATCGAACAGCGTGAATACGTTTTAAGCCGCGTGTTTGAACAACGGGAGGCCTTCTCATGAGCATCGTCTTCAGTGAAAAAACGCGTCGCACGCGTCTGGCGCTGCGCTGGCCTTTCTCGCGCCAAATCACGTTGAGCGTCGGTACGCTGCTGGTGCTGCTGGCGGTGTGGTGGGCGGTTGCTGCCCAGCAGTGGATCAGCCCGCTGTTTCTGCCCCCGCCGGGCCAGGTGCTGGCCAAACTCATTACCATCGCCGGGCCGCAGGGCTTTATGGATGCCACGCTCTGGCAGCATCTTGGGGCAAGTCTGGCGCGTATTCTGGTGGCGCTTCTGGCTGCCGTCATCATCGGCATTCCCGTGGGTATTGCGATGGGGCTGAGCCCGACGGTGCGAGGCATCCTCGATCCGCTGATCGAGCTTTACCGCCCGGTGCCGCCGCTGGCCTGGCTGCCGCTGGTGGTTATCTGGTTCGGCATAGGTGAAACGCCCAAAGTTTTACTCATCTATCTGGCGATCTTTGCGCCGGTTGCAATGTCAACGCTGGAAGGCGTGAAGAGCGCCCAGCAGGTGCGGATCCGGGCGGCGCAGTCGCTGGGGGCCAGCCGCACGCAGGTGCTGCTGTTCGTGATTTTACCGGGCGCGCTGCCGGAAATTTTAACCGGGCTGCGCATCGGCCTCGGCGTGGGCTGGTCCACGCTGGTGGCGGCAGAGCTGATTGCGGCCACGCGCGGCCTTGGATTTATGGTGCAGTCGGCGGGAGAGTTCCTGGCGACTGACGTGGTGCTGGCAGGGATCGCGGCGATCGCCGCGATCGCCTTCGGATTAGAACTGGGGCTGCGCGCGTTACAGCGCCGCCTGACGCCCTGGCATGGAGAAATACAATGAGTGAACGTCTGACCATTACCCCGCTGGGGCCGTACATTGGCGCGCAGGTGTCGGGCCTGGATGTGACCCGTCCGCTGAGCGATAACCAGTTCGAGCAGCTGTACCACGCGGTGCTGCGTCATCAGGTCGTTTTCCTGCGCGAGCAGGCGATCACCCCGCAGCAGCAGCGCGCGCTGGCCCTGCGCTTTGGCGATCTGCATATCCACCCCGTCTATCCGCATGCGGAAGGTGTGGAGGAGATTATCGTTCTGGACACCCACAACGATAACCCGCCGGATAACGACAACTGGCATACCGACGTGACCTTTATCGAGACGCCGCCCGCCGGGGCGATTCTGGCGGCGAAGCTGCTGCCGGATACGGGGGGCGATACGCTGTGGGCCAGCGGGATTGCAGCGTATGAGGCGCTCTCCGCGCCGTTCCGGACGCTGCTGAGCGGGCTGAGGGCGGAGCACGACTTCAAAAAATCGTTTCAGGAATACAAGTATCGCAAAAGCGAAGAGGAGCATCAGCGCTGGCAGGAGGCGGTTGCGAAACATCCTCCGCTGCTGCACCCGGTGGTGCGGACCCATCCGGTGACGGGCAAACAGGCGCTGTTCGTGAACGAAGGGTTCACCACGCGCATTGTGGACGTGTCCGAGAAAGAGAGTGATGCGCTGCTGGGATTCCTGTTCGCGCATATTACTAAGCCGGAGTTTCAGGTGCGCTGGCGCTGGCAGGAGAATGACCTGGCGATATGGGATAACCGCGTGACGCAGCATTATGCCAATGCGGACTATCTGCCGCAGCGCCGGATTATGCAGCGGGCGACGATTTTGGGCGATAAGCCGTTTTACCGCCCTTGATCCTGTAGTACCCGTAGGCCGGGTGGCGGCTACGCCTTACCCGGCCTACAAAAAACTGCACGCTTAAAGGTGCGCCTCAATATACCGCTGGTAGCGGTTCGCCTTCAGGTAACACAAATCCACCAGCACCAGCCCGTCGACGCAGTTGTTGAACGCCGGGTCGCTGCCAAAATCAATAAACTGCACGCCGCCGGGCTCGCAAAGCTCGGAATATTGCTTGTAGAGCGGCGGAATGCCGCAGCCCAGATTGCCGAGCAGGGATTTCAGCTTTGTCAGGTCGTCTACGTAATCCACGCCGCCAAACTGCGCCAGCACGTCCGGCAGGGACGCGGGATACGGCTGGCGCGAGGCGGCTAGCGGATGCGTCGCCGGGAACCACAGACGGTAAAAGGCCACTAGCAGATCCCGCGCGGCTGGCGGTAACCCCCCGGAAATTGAGACCGGGCCAAACAGGTAACGATAGTTCGGATAACGCGCCAGGTAAGCCCCAATGCCGGACCATAAATAGTCCAGGCCGCGGCGTCCCCAGTAGCGCGGCTGAATAAAGCTGCGCCCCAGCTCAATGCCGTGCTCCAGCACGTCCTGCATTTTGTCGTCGTAGTGGAACAGGCTATAGCTGTACAACCCTTCCAGACCGCGACGTTCAACCTGTCTGGCGGTCGGCATAAAGCGATACGCGCCGACGATCTCCAGATCCTCATCATCCCACAGGATCAGGTGCAGATAATCATCGTCGTAGCAGTCGGTGTCCCGGCGCTTACCGCTCCCTTCCTCCACCGCGCGAAAGGCAATCTCGCGCAGGCGGCCCAGCTCGCGCAGCAGCGGAGCGTCTTCCTGACCGTTGCGCTGCCAAAGATAGATGGTTTTACCGTCGCTGGTATTGCCCAGACATTCGGCCTGCGCCAGCGCGCGTTTCAGGGTGGCCCGGTCTTCCGGACGGGCAATCGCGCACTGGGTTTTAAAGACGCCGGGCACTCCCTTGCCAAGACGCATCACGTGCTGACGGCACTGCTCGGCCATCTCACGCGACGAAAGGGTGGCGCTGTGCCAGTGATGCCACGCAATCTGCTGGCCGATTTTAATCGGTAGCTGGCCGTGGCGGCGGCGGAACATCTGCTGCATCAGTAACAGCATCGACAGCGTCGGGGAGACCAGCGTGCTGGCATAAAAGAGCAGGCTGTTATGCGCCTGAATATGCACCGGCAGCAGCGGGGCGCGCAGCTTGCTGGCGAGTTTGATAAAGCCGGAGTGCCATTTTTTATCGCGAATGCCTTTGCGCGTGGGGCGGGAAACTTCTCCGGCCGGGAAGAAGATCAGCACGCCCGCGTTTTGCAGATGCTGTTCCATCTGAACCAGGGACGATTTCGCCGTCCTGCCGCCCATATTGTCCACCGGAATAAACAGCGAGCTGAGGGGCTCAAGGTGAGTCAGCATCCGGTTGGTCACGACTTTAACATCGCGACGCACGCGGGAGACGGCGTACATCAGCGCCAGCCCGTCCAGCGTACCCGTCGGGTGGTTGGCAATAATGACCAGTGGGCCATGTTCGGGGATTTGTTCGAGATCGCGGGCGGAAACGGTGCAGAGAATATCAAGGTGTTCCAGAACTTGCTCCACCATATCCAGCCCTTTCAGGTGGCGGTGGGCTGCGGCAAATTGCTGAAATTCGTCTTCGTAAAACAGTCTTTTTAACAGACTTTTTTGCCAGGGTGCAGGCCTCGCCTGAGGCCAAAGATCGTCGAGAACGCTATCGAGGCTAAACATGGTTACTCCTCCTGCCGTCTTGCGAAGACAGTAGAAGGAGCAGATGTCGGTTGTATTGCAGTTTGGTGAAGATTAGCGGAGGATTTTTTTCTCAGCCAGATCCAGCGCGAAGTAGCTGAAGATCAGATCCGCGCCTGCGCGTTTGATGGCGCCGAGGCTTTCGAGGACCACTTTCTCTTCGTCAATCGCACCGGCCAGCGCGGCGAATTTGATCATCGCGTACTCGCCGCTGACCTGGTAAGCGCCCAATGGCAGCTCGGTGCGCTCGCGAATGTCGCGCAGGATATCAAGATACGCACCAGCCGGTTTCACCATCAGGCAGTCTGCGCCTTGGGCTTCATCAAGCAGGGATTCACGAATGGCTTCCCGACGGTTAAGCGGGTTCATCTGATAGGTTTTACGATCGCCCTTCAGCGCTGTGCCCGCAGCTTCACGGAACGGGCCGTAGAAGGAGGAGGCAAATTTGGTGGAGTAAGACATGATGGCGGTGTCGGTAAAGCCCGCCGCGTCCAGCGCCTGACGGATCGCCTGAACCTGTCCGTCCATTGCGGCAGAGGGCGCGATGAAGTCCGCACCCGCAGCGGCAGCCACAACCGCCTGCTTGCCGAGGTTAAGCAGGGTAGCATCGTTATCCACGCCGTGATCGCACAGCACGCCGCAGTGGCCGTGAGAGGTGTATTCGCAGAAGCAGGTATCTGACATTACCACCATTTCCGGCACGGTCTCTTTGCAGATGCGGGACATGCGGGCGACGAGACCATCTTCCTTCCACGCGTCGCTGCCGGTGGCATCGGTATGGTGAGAGATGCCGAAGGTCATCACCGAGCGGATCCCCGCGTTGGCGATACGTTCGATCTCACGCGCCAGATATTTCTCCGGAATGCGCATTACGCCCGGCATGGCTTCGATGGCTTTGTAGTCATCGATCTCTTCTTCGACAAAAATCGGCAACACCAGATCGTTTAAGGTCAGGGTTGTCTCTTCAAACATAGCGCGCAGTGCAGGTGACTTGCGCAGGCGGCGGGGACGTGCAATTAAATCGGTCATGGTATGCCTGATGTTTGTGGAACAAAGAAGGCTAGTGTACCGCAAAGTGAAGCCAGGTGTTTTACTAAAGTGGGCATTTTGTTTTTGCGAAATGCGGCAGATCGGGTTTCATATCATCAGTATATAATACCGTTCAGGATATTATTGAAAGGAGGTGAGATATTCGTGTTGTTTCTATATTAATGGGTATGCATCATTAAAAATGATTTATTATTTGTTATTATATGTTTTGCATTGGTGTACCTGTATTTTAACTTTTTGTTTTTATAATATTAATCTCGAGTGACCCATGCGTTTGTCGCTTTTGAAGTGTTATTAGTCTGAATACGGACTTAATGGAAACATTCATTGAACCTTTTTCAAATGAAACTGCATAATTCCCTCCGCAATTAGATGTTGCAAATTCAATGATGGACAAACTTGCTTACGTCCCTGAGGAGGGATGACCCAATGCAAACATGGAAAAAGAAACTCGTTGTATCTCAACTTGCATTAGCCTGCACACTGGCTATCGCTTCTCAGGCCAATGCGAAGGATATTTCCGGTACGACCTATAATACATTCGGATACGATAATACCGCTTCCACTCCCTGGTATTATGGCTATGCCGATTGGGATTACTCAGACGCGACACACGACGGTGATATTTATCCGGTGATTAATAAAAGCACCGTGAATGGCGTTATTTCAACATACTATCTGGATGATGGCATCAATGGCCGGGCAAATGCGTTAAGTATTTCCAACAGTACTATTAATGGCATGATTACCTCGGAGTGTATGACTTCCTCGTGTGCGGACGGTCTGGATACCGATGGCACCAACCATTCTCAATACGATCGTTTTAGCCTGACCGTTGATAATTCCACCATTAACGATACCTATGAGCATTATGCGTATGACGTCGTGAATGGGGAAAATACGGAAAGACACTATCTGGACACGTATAATCTGGGTAATGCGATTACCCTGGATGTGGAGTCCGATATTGTTATCCAGAATAATTCCCACATTGCCGGTATTACCCTGACGCAGGGGTATCAGGAACTGGATAACACTCCTTACGACGGTATTGAAGGCGTAGCCAACAGCAGCAAAGTATTTACAGACACGCTGGTGGTGAAAGACTCCGTTCTGACCTCAGGCGCATACAGCGATCTGGGGACCAGCGGGTTCTACGGTCAAACCGCGAAGCCTGGCGACTACGGTGAAACGAATGCCACGGCAGCGGATGATGCGGCGCTGATCGTTGCTGCTAGCGCGTCTGATAACGCGATGCAGACCACTGCCACGTTCGATCACTCCACCGTTACTGGCGATATTCTTTTCTCCAGCACCTTCGACAACAACTTCTATCCGAACGGCGATCCGGCAACCGATACCACCGACGATGGCATCTACAACCCAACCACCAACGGCTGGGATGGCACCGATAAGCTGGATGTGACTCTCACCAACGGCAGCAAATGGGTCGGCGCAGCGCAGTCCAGCGTCGAGGCTATCGGTACTGCGCAGATGTATGGCCAGGGCTACAGCAACGTAGACTGGAGCACTCTATCCCCTAACAGCATTTGGCCGGACTCCACCTATGACAGCAACGGACACGTTACGGGTGAAGCGGTATATCAGAGCGGGCTGTTTAACATCGCGCTGGATAACGGCTCAGAGTGGGATACCCGCAAGCTTTCTAATATCGACACGCTGACGGTAAACAACCAGTCTCAGGTTAACGTTGAAGACTCTGGTCTGCTGGCGGACTCCATCACCCTGACCAATGCTTCATCAATGAATATTGGGGACAGCGGTGGCGTGGCGACCGACCATCTGTATCTGGACAGCTATAGCCGTGCGGCACTGACGGAAGAAACGGCCGAACTGTATGCCAACACCATCACCGTGGATAGCGGTGCTGAGCTGGCGCTGGGGCTGGGTCAGGTTGATACGCATAATCTGGAACTGACCGATGGCGGGGTACTTAACGTTGCCAGCCGTGATTACGTCCTGAACAGCGATCTGAACAACGCACGCTATATCACTAACGATAAGTACAATGCCGACTACGACTACGGTGTTGTGGCGATGAACTCAGATGGCCATCTGTCAGTGAACGGTGACGTGGCAGGTAACTACCAGGTACGCATCGACGATGCGACCGGTGCAGGTTCCGTTGTTGATTACAAAAACAAAGAGATTATTCGCGTCTATGACAATAACGCGGATACCACTGCCAGCTTTACTGCCGCAAACAAAGCGGATTTAGGTGCTTACACCTATCAGGCACAGCAGCAGGGTGACGCCGTTGTCCTTCAGCAGAAAGAGTTGACCGACTCTGCGAATATGGCGCTGAGCATCCCATCAGCCAATACCAATATCTGGAATCTGCAGCAGGATTCCGTTGGCACGCGTCTGACCAACAGCCGTCACGGCCTGGCGGATAACGGCGGGGCGTGGGTGAGCTACTTCGGCGGCAACTTCGACGGTGACAATGGCGTTATCAGCTACGACCAGGACGTGAGCGGTATTATGGTGGGTCTTGATACCCAGATTGACGGTAATAATGCGAAGTGGATCGTCGGTGGGGCGGCAGGTTTCGCGAAAGGTGATATCAGCGATCGTACCGGTCAGGTCGATCAGGATAGTCAGACGGCGATGATCTACGCGTCTGCGAAGTTCATGAACGATCTGTTCCTCGACAGCTCCCTGAGCTACACCCGCTTCAACAGCGATCTCTCCGCTAACATGAGCAACGGTCAGTATGTTGACGGCAATACCACTAATGATGCTGTTGGTTTTGGGCTGAAGCTGGGCTATGACTGGAAACCAAACCTCTCTGGCTACGTTACGCCATATGCAGCCGTATCTGGCCTGTTCCAGTCTGGTGATGATTATCGTCTGAGCAATGACATGCGCATGGATGGGCAATCTTACGATAGCCTGCGTTATGAACTCGGTGTTGATACGGGCTACACCTTCAACTACGGCGGTGAACAGGCCCTGACGCCTTACTTCAAACTGGCCTACGTCTATGACGACGCCGATAACAATGCCGATATTAACGGTGACAGCATTGATAACGGCGTGAAAGGTTCCGCTGTTCGCGTTGGGCTGGGCACTCAGTTCAGCTTCACGAAGAACTTCAGCGCTTACACGGATGCCACTTATCTGGGCGGCGGTGACGTTGACCAGAACTGGGGCGCAAATCTGGGTGTGAAATATACCTGGTAATGAATAAAAGCGGGGGAGTAGTTATCTCCCCCACTTTTTATAGAAGTAATAAAAATAATATTGAACCGACAAATACGGATGTCTTGAGGTCTGCATGAACGTTAATGCGAAACCGCTTTCTGAATTACGCCGGCTCGAACAGTATTTAACAGCGGCCAGTACCCCTTTTACATGTGCGCCCCAGCAATTAATTACGTCAGGCGAATGGAATGAGCCTTGTACGATCGTATTACAAACCGGTGTTATTGAGGTTTATCGTTCTTCTGATGAGCTTTTGGTAGGGATTGCGACAGCCCCTTTTATTTTCGGTCTGTCTACGGTGATGATTAATCACTCTCAGGAATACAGGGTGATGGCTAAAACGGTCTGTACCGGTTTTTATTTGCCCACGGAAACCACCCGTCAGCTCATCCAGCAGTATTCACTCTGGAAAGAGGCCTTCTGCTGGTTATCCTGGATAAATTACATTCTTGAGAAACGCGATAAGCAGCTGGTTGGAAATAACTCCTATCACCAGATCCGCTCGATGCTGTTGAATATGGCGGAATGGGATGAAACGCTGCGTTCAAAAATCGGTGTGATGAATCATATTCAACAAAGCACACGAATTTCACGTTCCGTTGTTGCCGAAGTTCTTGCCGCTCTGAGGCAAGGAAACTATATCAATATGAGCCGGGGCAAGCTGGTCAGCATTAACCGCTTGCCCACGGAATATTAAATTTAGTTAGATGCGGTGAGCACCTGGGCCTTATTGGCGCTCAGTTCTGCCACCAGGTTATTAATCCCGTCACTCATATTGACGAAACGCGTATGCGGGGAGCGGGTGACCACCACAAACGCGCCGACGTTTGACTGCGGGATCATGGCCATATAGGTGATGAATCCGCCGCCGCCGCCGGTTTTCTGAATAATACCCGGACGGCCATTTTTCGGCGCCATATAGACCCAGCCCAGGCCGAGCGCATCGGCTTTACCCGGCACGTCCATCCCGATGACGCGGTGCAGTTGAGTACGCTGATAAATCAGGGTCTGCATGCGATCGGCCTGGCTGGTGCGAGCGTAGAAATCTGAGGAGAGGAACTGCTGCATCCAGCGCATCATGTCGCCAGGCGTGGAATAGACCCCGCCGCTGCCCACGGCCGCGAGCGTGTTATTGCAGGGGCTGGCGCCTTTCTCCGCCACCATCAGGCGACGGCACTGATCCGGGGATGGGGTAAAGGTAGTGTCTTTCATACCCAGCGGACGGGTTATCTGCTCTTCAAACAGCTGCGTGTAGGGTTTGCCAGCCGCCGTTGAAAGGGCGTCCGCCAGCAGGTCAAAGGCCAGGTTTGAATAAGAGGCCTGCGAACCCGGAGCCGCCTTCAGCGTGGCGGTACTCAGGTAGCTCCAGCGCTGTTCGCGCGTAGGCCAGACAAATACGTCACGGTGCGCTGCCCCGCCTGGCTGCTCACGCGGCAGGGCGCTGGTGTGAGTGGCAAGATTCACAAGCCGAATCGGCGTACCCTGCCAGGTTGGAACCCGGGCGCCTGGAGGCGCGTATTTGCTGAGCGGGTCGTCGAGTTTCACCACGCCCTGGTCGAGCAGTTTCACCAGCATTTCGCTGGTCATCAGCTTGGTTAAGGACGCGATGCGGATAACGGAATCCAGCTGCGGGTGAACGTTATTTCCTGGTCGCGTTTCGCCAAAGCTGCGGAACACACGCTGGTTGCCGTCGATGACGACCATCGCCATCCCGGTCGCGCCGCTGCCGTAATAGATAAGGTTCGCGTAGCGATCGGCAATATCTGAAGCTAAAACGGGCGCCGTCAGCGGTTGGGCTGCCTGGGCGGTAGAAAAGCTCACCGCACACAGCGCGGCAAAAGAGAGCAGACAACGTTTCAACGAAAAGCATCCATGAAGTGTATGAGGAAAGTAATGGGTATTTATACTACTAAACGGTACCGCGCAATGCCCCGAATTGCATAACGATAGCGAGAAAAACGTAACCATGGGTAAATATGAACAATTTACTGACGAGCCATCTCCCATTTTGTGACATCGGGCTTATGATAGGCACCAGTGTCACTCAATCTTACGGAGAACGGTATGTCTGAGAAGCGTGTGGTTATGGTTGTCGATATGCAGAACGGGGTATTTGAAACCCCTCGTCATCAGCGCGAAAAGTGTGTCTCTCTGATCAACCAGCTTACGCAGGCAGCCGACAAGGTGATTTTTATTCAGCATACCGAGGCCGGGGGGCTGGAAGAGGGAAGTGAAGGCTTTGCGTTACTGCCTGAACTCCATCAGCCTGCTGACGCGCTTTACGTCACAAAAACCGCCTGTGATGCCTTCTATAACACCGCGCTTGAGGCGCTGCTGCGTGAGCAGGGCATTCGCGAGTTTGTCATCTGCGGCTGCGCCACCGATTACTGCGTTGACGCGACGATAAAGAACGGCGTCAGCCGGGGTTATCACATCACCGTGGCGGAAGATGCCCATACCACATCCAACCGCCCGGCTGCTGAAGCACAGATCCTGATTAACCATCACAACGACGTCTGGCGTAACTTCATCGCGCCGGCGAATCCTCTCGCGGTGAAATGCACCGAAACAATTCTCGAAAACTGGAAAGCGAACTAATAATCAACCCTCGGGTCTGACCTTTTTGCCTGAGTCGGGAGGCTGGCCTGGGCACGTTTTTCGTGTGGTAACGTGTTGTGCACAGCAACAGCCATAACAACAAGAAGGAAGCATTATGTTTAAGTCTTTTTTCCCAAAGCCGGGGCCTTTTTTCCTGTCGGCATTTATTTGGGCACTCATCGCCGTCATTTTCTGGCAGGCAGGCGGCGGCGCATGGCTGACGCGCATCACGGGGGCAACGGGCGAGGTGCCGATTAGCGCGGCGCGCTTCTGGTCGCTGAGCTATCTGCTGTTTTACGCCTACTACATGGTATGCGTGGGGCTGTTTGCGCTGTTCTGGTTTATGTATTCTCCGCACCGCTGGCAGTATTGGTCAATTCTTGGCACATCGCTGATTATCTTTGTCACCTGGTTCCTCGTGGAAGTGGGCGTGGCGGTTAACGCCTGGTATGCGCCGTTCTACGATCTGATCCAGACCGCGCTGAGCTCGCCGCATAAGGTGACCATCAACCAGTTCTACCATGAAGTTGGGATCTTCCTCGGTATCGCCTTGATTGCGGTGATCATCGGCGTGATGAACAACTTCTTCGTCAGCCACTACGTTTTCCGCTGGCGTACCGCGATGAACGAACATTACATGGCGCACTGGCAGCACCTGCGCCATATCGAAGGCGCCGCGCAGCGTGTGCAGGAAGACACCATGCGTTTTGCCTCCACCCTTGAAGACATGGGCGTAAGCTTTATCAACGCCATCATGACGCTGATCGCCTTCCTGCCCGTGCTGGTAACGCTCTCTGCGCATGTGCCGGATCTGCCGATTGTTGGTCATCTTCCGTATGGTCTGGTGATTGCCGCGATCGTCTGGTCGCTGATGGGTACGGGCCTGCTGGCGGTGGTGGGGATCAAACTGCCGGGTCTGGAGTTTAAAAATCAACGCGTGGAAGCCGCTTACCGTAAAGAGCTGGTTTACGGTGAAGATGATGCCAACCGCGCCTCGCCGCCTACCGTCCGCGAGCTGTTTGGCGCCGTACGTCGTAACTACTTCCGACTCTACTTCCACTATATGTATTTCAACATCGCGCGTATCTTATATCTTCAGGTGGATAACGTTTTCGGTTTGTTCCTGCTGTTCCCGTCGATTGTTGCGGGTACGATTACGCTCGGTCTGATGACGCAGATCACCAACGTTTTCGGTCAGGTTCGCGGGTCGTTCCAGTACCTGATCAGCTCCTGGACCACCCTGGTAGAACTGATGTCTATCTATAAACGTTTACGCAGTTTTGAACGTGAGCTGGACGATCGTGACCTGCAGGAAGTCACCAACACATTTAGCTAATACAGGAAGTTGCTATGTCTTTTGCCGTACCGCGTGCGTTACCGTTGTCCTTGCTGGCCGCTTTTGTGCTGGCAGGCTGTGCCGAAAAAGGGGCTGCTCCGCTCAAAAAGGGGGAGAAGCCCGTCGATGTGGCGAGCGTTGTGCGGCAGAAAATGCCCGCCAGCGTAAAGGATCGCAATGCGTGGGCAGATGCGCTGGCAAAAACCTTTGAAAGCCAAAAGATTGCGCCGACCGAGGAGAATATCTGCTCGGTGCTGGCGGTGGCGCAGCAGGAGTCGATGTACCAGTCAGACCCGGTCGTGCCGGGTCTTAACAAAATTGCCTGGAAAGAGATCGACCGCCGCGCGGAATCTATGCATATCCCGGTGTTCCTCGTGCATACCGCGCTTAAAATCACCTCGCCGAACGGCAAAAGCTACAGCGAACGGCTGGACGCGGTGAAAACCGAAAAACAGCTTAGCGCCATCTTTGATGATTTCATCAGTATGGTCCCGATGGGGCAGAAGCTGTTTGGCTCACTGAACCCGGTCCACACCGGTGGCCCGATGCAGGTGAGCATTGCGTTCGCGGAGAAGCATACCGACGGCTACCCGTGGAAAATCGACGGTACGGTACGTCAGGAGGTCTTCTCCCTGCGCGGTGGGCTGTGGTTCGGCACGTATCATCTGCTGAACTATCCGGCGAACTACAATGAGCCGCTGTACCGCTTTGCCGACTTTAACGCGGGCTGGTATGCCAGCCGTAATGCGGCATTCCAGAGTGCGGTCAGCCGCGCAAGCGGCGTTAAGCTGGCGCTGGACGGCGATCTCATCGCTTACGGCAGCAGCGAGGCGGGAAGCACCGAGCGGGCGATACGGAAATTATCGACAGCCCTTGATATGAGCAACAGCGACATTCGCCGTCAGCTTGAGAAAGGCGACAGCCTGGCCTTTGAGAAAACGGATCTGTACAGGAAGGTGTTTGCGCTTGCGGAGCAGAAAAGCGGGAAAACGTTACCGAGGGCTATCCTGCCGGGCATTCAGCTGGAGAGCCCGAAGATCACGCGTAACCTGACCACTGCATGGTTCGCAAAACGCGTGGACGATCGCCGGGCGAGCTGTATGGGGCTTTAACGGCGACGGCGAAAGCGCAGCACTAAGGCCACAACGCCCAGAATCATACATCCCGCGAGGAAGGGGATCAGGCCGAACAGGGTACTGACGCCAAAGCCAATCTCAACCCGCGGGCGTCCGTTATCCTGCACCTGCATCAGGTGTTCATAAACGCCAGGCGCATGGACCAGCATATTAAGCAGCTGGGAACCGGCCCAGAAGCAGAACAGGACAAACAGGGCATAAGCGATATTACCCGCCGTGGAGGTTTTTGGTTTGCCGCCAAAAATCGGTTTCGACAATGTAAAGTCAGCCATATGACCTCCCGAAATATCACTCTGATTTAATACGCGTCTTACAGGGTGAGTTTGACAGGTCATCGTATTTGTCAATATCAGAATCGTGGTAATTTACGCGCCGGAATCCTCCTGGATTGTCGATTTCTGCAGCACATCACAATTTCATTACTTAAGTGAAATTGCGTCGCGTTTCAGAATTTATGCATCTGCCACAGACCTGGCCGTAAAACTGTGAGAGGATGTCTTTTTTTCCTGCCGGAGTTGTTATGAAGCTCACGTCCAAACTACGCCGTGACTGGCATTACTATGCCTTTGCTATCGGGCTGATCTTTATTCTTAACGGTGTCGTGGGCCTGTTGGGGTTTGAAGCAAAAGGCTGGCAAACGTATGCCGTTGGGCTGGTGACCTGGGTAATCAGTTTCTGGCTGGCGGGGCTGATTATCCGCCGTCGTCCTGAAGAGACGACAGCGGATGAGGCGAAGAGCGCCGATTAACCGTTTACGGAACTTTTAAGCGCGCTGTCGGCGGCGTGACGTTCCAGCGCCAGTTCGATCAGGCGGGTGATCAATTCCGGGTAGCTCAGGCCGCTCGCCTGCCACAGCTTCGGATACATGCTGATGTTGGTGAAACCCGGCAGCGTGTTGATTTCATTGATCACGACTTCGTTTTCCGGCGTCAGGAACACATCCACGCGCGCCATGCCGCAGCAGCCGAGCGTCTGATAGGCGCTAATGGCGATCGCGCGGATCTTATCGTTAACCGCCGGATCGAGATCCGCAGGAACGACAACCTGCGCGCCTTTGTCATCAATGTATTTGGTGTCGTACGAGTAGAAATCGCTGTTTAAGACCACTTCGCCGCAGGTGCTCGCCTGTGGAAAATCGTTGCCCAGCACGGCGCACTCAATTTCACGGCCTTTGATGCCCTGCTCAACCACCACTTTATGGTCGAACTCAAACGCCAGACGGACGGCCTGCGTGAACTCTGCTTCGCTGGTGACTTTGCTGACGCCCACGGAGGAGCCCTGGTTTGCCGGCTTCACAAACAGCGGCAGACCCAGCTCTTCGCTTATTTGCGCGAAGCTGTGTTTGTCGCGGTTGGCGCGGGTGAGGGTCACGAACGGCGCAATGTTCAGCCCGGCATCGCGCAGCAGGCGTTTGGTGACGTCTTTGTCCATGCACGCAGCAGAGCCGAGAACGTCCGAGCCGACGAACGGCAGGTTGGCCATGCGCAGCATCCCCTGCAGGGAACCATCTTCGCCCAGGGTGCCGTGAACGATAGGGAAGACAACGTCGATCTGGGCGAGAGCCTGTGCGTTTCCGGCGTCGATAAGCTGCCCCTTCACGACGCCGGGTACGGTGGCGACGCTCACTTCCGAAGGATTAAGGGCGATATGCGCCGGATCGTGAGCGTTCAGCAGATACTGGCTGGCATCGTTAACGTGCCACTGACCCTGTTTATCAATGCCCAGCAGCACCACGTCGAAACGGCTTTTATCGATTGCATCAACGATATTTTTGGCCGATTGCAATGACACTTCGTGCTCCGCTGATTTTCCCCCAAAGACAATACCTACGCGCTGCTTAGCCATCTCACTCTCTTCCAGTCTGACGAAAAGCCAATAACATACCACGATGCCCGGCGGGTTTCGCGGCCTTCTGCCATAATGTTTTGGGGAATCTTGAGGGGGGAGAGTGAAAGGAAAAACGCTGCTGACCGTTTTCATCATTGTGGCCGTTGCAACGGTGGGTTACCGCTGGTTGCCGCCTTACTACAACCCTTTCATACCGCTGACGCTTGACGACCCGCCGGGCCGAATCACCCAGTATAAGCTTCGGCGCTTAACTCCCGAGGCGTGCGAGAGCCTGCTGTCGCAGGCTAACCAAAGAGATCTCATCCACACCCAGCCGGTGGCGGACAGCGGCGGCGCGTGTCCGCTTAACAACGTCGTGCGCGTGCGTGACTTCGGTCCGGTCGGCCTGAACGGGAGCTTTCTTGCCAGCTGTCCGCTGGCGCTCAGCTCTGCGCTGTTTATCAGCCAGCAGGCCCGACCGCTGACAAAGCGCTATACGGGCAGCGACCTTGCGCGTATCGACCACCTCGGCAGCTTTGCCTGCCGCAATATTTACCACCGCCCTGACGCGCGACGCAGTGAACATGCCACGGCGGAGGCGCTGGATATCGCCGCTTTTAGGCTGGCGAACGGGGAGCGCGTCACGGTGCTGAACGGCTGGAAGGCGGCAACAACGCAGCCATGGCTGAAGGCCATGCTGGCGGCAAGCTGCGGCTACTACGGAAACGGCCTCGGGCCGGAGTATAACGCGGCGCATGCCAACCATTTTCATCTGGGAATGCGCGGTTTCGGACTCTGTCGGTGAAGCATAATATTCCGCCAGAAAATGGATGAATTGTGACTTATTTCACAAATATGATGACTGGGAAGATAAAACACCAAAGTCAGTTGGGCCGCATCTCTGGTGCGACGTTAGTACGCGTAACTTGCTAATCTGTCGGCGAATTCGCCTAAAAATGAAGACTATTTCTTTATGGAATCCTGGAAAGTTAATCTCATCTCGGTCTGGTTCGGCTGCTTCTTTACCGGGCTGGCGATCAGCCAGATCCTGCCGTTCCTGCCGCTGTACGTCTCGCAGCTGGGGGTGACCTCGCATGAAGCGCTCTCCATGTGGTCCGGCCTGACGTTCAGCGTCACGTTTCTGGTCTCCGCCATTGTGTCACCGATGTGGGGCAGCCTGGCGGATCGGAAAGGCCGAAAACTGATGCTGCTGCGCGCCTCGCTCGGGATGGCGATTGCCATTCTGCTGCAGGCCTTCGCCACCAACGTCTGGCAGCTGTTTTTCCTGCGCGCGGTGATGGGGCTGACGTCCGGGTACATTCCGAATGCCATGGCGCTGGTCGCCTCTCAGGTGCCACGCGAGCGTAGCGGCTGGGCGCTGAGTACGCTCTCCACGGCACAGATCAGCGGCGTCATCGGCGGTCCGCTGCTGGGCGGTTTCCTGGCGGACCACGTCGGGCTGCGCGCGGTATTTATTATCACCGCGATCCTGCTGGTGGTCAGTTTTCTGGTCACGCTCTTTCTTATCAAAGAGGGAGGCCGCCCGGTTATCAGTAAATCTGAACGCCTGAGCGGCAAGGCCGTTTTTGCCTCGCTGCCCTATCCGGGACTGATGATCAGCCTGTTTGTGACCACTATGGTTATCCAGCTTTGTAACGGTTCGGTCGGTCCGATTCTGGCGCTGTTTATCAAGTCGATGGAGCCGGAAAGTACAAATATTGCTTTTCTGAGCGGCATGATTGCCGCCGTGCCGGGCGTATCCGCCCTGATTTCCGCACCGCGTCTGGGAAAACTGGGTGACAGGATCGGCACGGCGCGCATCCTGATGGCGACGCTGATATTTGCGGTCGTGCTCTTCTTCGCGATGTCGTTTGTCACCTCTCCGCTTCAGCTTGGCATATTGCGATTTCTGCTCGGGTTTGCCGATGGCGCCATGTTGCCTGCGGTACAGACCCTGCTGGTTAAATATTCCAGCGACCAGGTGACGGGGCGTATTTTTGGATATAACCAGTCATTTATGTATCTGGGGAATGTTGCCGGTCCGCTTATTGGGGCATCCGTTTCCGCGATGGCCGGTTTTCGTTGGGTATTTGCGGCTACGGCGATTGTCGTTTTAATCAATATTATCCAGCTGGCTATTGCGCTGCGTCGCCGCAGACAAATGGCGGAAGCGAAATCGTCGTGATAATCGTTTCGTTGATGTATTATATATTCTTATGGTAGCCGCATTTTTATATAACAAAATGCGGCGTTTTTTTATAGAAAAACGTTTCGCTCGCCGCGGCGATCTTCTATTTTCATTCCTGCATCACTTTTGCATACCATAATAAATTTCTTCTCTTTGCATTATGGATTCAGAATGCTAACTTCAGACAAAACTGAAAAAGGAACTGGCACGATGAAAAATCTCATTGCTGAATTGCTGGTCAAGCTGGCACAAAAGGAAGAGGAGTCAAAAGAGCTGGTGGCTCAGGTCGAAGCGCTTGAAATTGTGGTCACCGCGCTGCTGCGACAAATGGCGAAAACCGATCAGCAGGCGTTGATTGAGAGCGTGGAAGGCGCGCTGGAGAGCGTCAGGCCTGAATCGCAGGTTCCGGTTGAGGATGCGGAGATGCTCCACCAGTACGTAAAGAAGCTGTTAAGGCATCCGCGCAGCTAAACCGTCACAGGACGTAACGACGTGTCATAGAATTGTCATGCAGGATGCCTATAGTCGCTCTGTTTTTATTTTTATGTATTTGTACATGGAGAAAATAAATTGAAACAGAGCGCACTTTTCATCGCATTACTTCCCCTGTTAATTACCCCTGCCATTTATGCCGATACTGCCCAAACCAGCGTGCTGGATAATCGCGCGGCAAAAGGGGATATCACCCAGCCTGGCGGCGCACGCCGTTTATCAGAAGATCAAACTGCCGCTATTCGCGCTTCGCTGAATGATAAGCCGGCGAAAAATATTATTCTGCTTATTGGCGATGGAATGGGGGATTCCGAAATCACGGCGGCGCGAAATTATGCCGAGGGTGCGGGCGGCTTTTTTAAAGGTATCGACGCATTACCGCTGACCGGACAATATACCCATTACGCGCTGGATAAAAAAACCGGTAAACCGGATTACGTCACGGACTCCGCGGCTTCTGCTACGGCGTGGTCCACCGGCGTGAAAACCTATAATGGCGCGCTGGGTGTGGATATACACGAAAAAGATCACCAAACCCTTCTGGAGATGGCAAAAGCGGCGGGCCTGGCGACCGGCAACGTCTCTACCGCTGAACTTCAGGATGCAACGCCCGCGGCGCTGGTGGCGCACGTGACCTCGCGTAAATGCTACGGTCCGTCAGTGACCAGCGAAAAATGTCCGACGAACGCGCTGGAAAAAAGCGGCAAAGGCTCGATTACGGAACAGCTGCTGAACGCGCGTCCTGACGTGACCCTGGGCGGCGGCGCGAAAACCTTCGCAGAAACCGCGACGGCGGGCGAATGGCAGGGTAAAACGCTGCGCGAGCAGGCGCAGGCCCGCGGCTATCAGCTGGTAAGTGATGCGAATTCGCTTGCAGCCATCACCGAGGCGAACCAGGACAAGCCGCTGCTGGGGCTATTCTCTGACGGCAACATGCCCGTGCGCTGGGAAGGACCAAAAGCCTCGTATCACGGCAATATCGATAAGCCTGCCGTGACCTGCACTCCGAACCCGAAACGCACGGACAGCGTACCTACGCTGGCGGCGATGACCGATAAAGCCATCTCTCTGCTGAGCAAGAGCGAAAAAGGATTCTTCCTGCAGGTAGAAGGCGCGTCGATCGATAAGCAGGATCATGCGGCGAACCCGTGCGGCCAGATTGGCGAAACCGTCGATCTGGACGAAGCGGTGCAGAAGGCGCTTGAGTTTGCGAAAAAAGACGGTAACACCCTGGTGATCGTCACCGCGGACCATGCGCACGCCAGCCAGATCATTCCGGCAGATACCAAAGCCCCGGGCCTGACGCAGGCGCTGAACACCAAAGATGGCGCCGTTATGGTGTTGAGCTACGGCAACTCTGAGGAAGAGTCCATGGAGCACACGGGCACCCAGCTGCGTATTGCCGCCTACGGCCCGCACGCGGCAAATGTGGTAGGCCTGACCGATCAAACGGATCTGTTCTACACCATGAAGGCGGCGCTGGGTCTGAAATGATAAAAATCCCGGCGGAAATCACATCTGCCGGGTGGTTTTTTTCCTGTCACGAACCAGACTTACAGGGAATGTTCACAAAAGGATGGTGCAATGAAAACAACATTACTGGTTACTCTGCTCTCCGGCCTGTTCCTGGTCGCATCGGCGAACGCGGAAGAGAAAACGCTAACGCCGCAACAACAGCGTATGACCACCTGTAATCAACAGGCGACGTCGCAGAGTCTGAAGGGAGATGCTCGCAAGACCTACATGAGCGACTGCCTTAAAAACGGCGCCGCGAAACCGGGTGAAAAAAGCCTGACGCCGCAGCAGCAAAAAATGCGCGAGTGTAATGCGAAAGCGACCGAGCAGTCCCTTAAAGGTGACGACCGCAGCAAGTTCATGAGCGCGTGCCTGAAGAAAAAAGTGTAGTTCAAACGGGTGAGAGGCTCCGGCGGCTCACCCGAAATTTCATACTTTCCCCGCAGACCCCCTCTCTATAATTTGGGAAAATGTTTCAGAATATTCCCAAAAATGATGAATGATGAAACGTATTACAACAAAAAGCGCATTCGGGAAGAGTGGAATTTAACCCTTTCTCAGGATGACCCTCACCGCGCCGGCATTCAGTTTGCCCGGCGAGTCCGGCTGGCGCGCGCCGTCGGGCTGGCGGCGATGTTTTTCCCCGTTGCGGGGATGTTGGTTACCCATTTTTTACCCGGTGGCTGGTGGCTTTTACTGGTGGGCTGGTCGTTCGTCTGGCCCCATTTTGCCTGGCAGCTGTCCTGCCGCGCCGCTTCACCTCATCAGCAGGAAATTTTCAATCTTAAAATCGATGCCATTATTGCCGGGCTGTGGATCGGCGTGATGGGGATGAATGCGTTACCCACGGCAGCGCTGGTGATGATGGTAGGGATGAATATGATGGGTTCCGGCGGCTGTCGTCTGTTCATCCCGGGGATGGCGTTGACGCTGCTCTCCGCTCTGGTGACCCTGCCTCTCGTCGGGAAGGTGGTCGTCTTCAACCCCGACCCCGTAGAGTGGATCCTGACGCTGCCCGTACTTATGCTTTATCCCATGCTGTTTGCCTGGCTCAGCTACCGCACCGCCGTCAGGCTTGCGGAGCACAAGCGGCGGCTGGAAATGATGAGCACCCGCGACGGCATGACCGGGGTCTTTAATCGTCGGCACTGGGAAATGCTGCTGCGAAATGAATTTGAGCATTGTCGGCGCGACCACAGCACCGCCACGATATTGCTGATTGATATAGACCACTTTAAAAACATCAACGACACCTGGGGGCACGACGTGGGCGACGAGGCGATCGTTGCCATTACGCGTCAGCTCCAGCGGTCGGTACGGTCAGGCGATGCGATCGGCCGGTTTGGCGGAGATGAGTTTGCGGTGATCATGTCGCAGACCGCGGCGGAAAGCGCCATCGCCGTGATGTCGCGGCTGCATGAGCGGCTGGAAAAACTGACGTTACCGTGTGCGCCAAAAGAAGCGCTGCGCATCAGCGTAGGCGTTGCCCCCTGGGGGCCGCAGTTTGGACATTATCGGGAATGGCTGAAGGCGGCCGACGTCGCGCTGTACAGGGCGAAAAATGCCGGGCGCGGCCGCACCGAAGTGGCCGCCTGACGCCCGGTCAGAAATCAGGATTTACTCAGCTTCTCTGATTTTTCCATGCATTTTGCCATCGCTTCAATGACGGCCGAGCGGAACCCGCGCTCTTCCAGCACCCGCACCGCTTCGATGGTGGTACCCCCCGGGGAGCAGACCATATCTTTCAGTTCACCCGGATGTTTGCCGGTTTCCAGCACCATTTTGGCGGAGCCCATGACGGCCTGCGCGGCGAACTTATACGCCTGCGCGCGCGGCATTCCGCCAAGCACGGCGGCGTCGGCCATCGCTTCTAAAAACATGAACACATAGGCAGGGGCTGAGCCACTCACGCCAACCACCGGATGGATCATCGATTCGGCAATCACTTCTGCTTCACCGAAGCAGCGGAAAATATTCAGCACGTCGGCTACTTCTTCCGTGGTCACCAGCGCGTTAGGCGTAACGGAGGTCATGCCGGCGTTGACCAGCGAGGGGGTGTTGGGCATCGCGCGGACGATTTTGCGGTCGTGGCCCAGCGCGCGCGCCAGCTGATCGAGCGTGACGCCCGCGGCAATCGACACGACCAGCGTCTCTTTGTTCAGGCTGGAGGTGATGTCGCTCAGCACTTTGATCATGATGTTTGGCTTGACGGCGCCAAAGACGATATCGGCGACCTGGGCGACTTCCTGCGCGCTTTCGGCGGCGTTGATCCCGTATTGATCGCGCAACGCGGCGACCTTATCCGGTGACGGGGTATAGACCCAAATCTGACCCGGCAGCACCTGTCCGCTGGCGATCAGACCGCCCAGGATGGCTTTGCCCATGTTACCGCAGCCGATAAACCCGATTTTCTTGTCCATCACGATTCTCCGTCATTATGCGTTGTTTTCTCTGATTGATAGCTTAACAACGAAATGCAGGCGACAATAGTCGACAGAGTCATTATGGGGAGACAATATGGCGATTTGGGTTGATGCGGACGCGTGTCCGAATGTGATTAAAGAGATTTTGTTTCGCGCCGCCGAGCGCGTTCAGATGCCGCTGACGCTGGTGGCGAACCAGAATATTCGCGTACCGCCTTCGCGGTTTATCCGCTCTTTGCGCGTGCCGGCCGGGTTCGACGTGGCGGATAACGAAATTGTTCGCCTGTGCAGCGCGGAGGATCTGGTGATCACGGCGGATATCCCGCTAGCCGCAGAAGTGCTGGAGAAAGGGGCGGCGGCGCTCAATCCGCGCGGGGAGCGTTACTCGCCTTCGACCATTCGGGAAAAGCTGACGATGCGCGATTTTATGGATACGATGCGGGCCAGCGGCGTGCAGACCGGTGGACCGGATAGCCTCTCCCAGCGCGATCGCCAGCAGTTCGCTGCCGAACTGGATAAATGGTTGCTGGAAGTGAAGCGCCGCACAGCGTAATGATAATTATTGTCAATTTGTGGTACAGTGTGGCCTCCACAGGGTTGTCATCCCGTACCGCTTTGCAGTAAAGTAATCGCAACATCTTCTGCAATTATTTCTTTACACTCTTCAGCCATCCGGCATCAAGGGGAACACCTGGCATGACCCAACCCATCTTTTTAGTTGGCCCCCGCGGCTGTGGGAAAACCACCGTTGGCCTGGAGCTGGCACGCGTGTGTCATCGCCAGTTTGTTGATACCGACCACTGGCTGCAAACCGAGGCCGGAAAAACCATCGCCGAGATCGTTGAGCAAGAGGGGTGGGAGAGCTTTCGCGCGCGCGAAACGGCCGCGCTGAAGGCGGTCACTATCCCGTCTGCCGTGATCGCGACCGGCGGTGGCATCGTTCTGGCGGAGTGCAATCGTCACTTTATGCGCGAAAAGGGGATTGTGATTTATCTCAGCGCGCCGGTGTCGGCTCTGGTAGGGCGGCTGGAAGCCTTTCCAGAAGAGGGGCAACGCCCCGCGCTGACCTCCAGGCCGCTCAGCGAAGAGGTGAGCGAAGTGCTGGCCGAACGCGATGCGTTATACCGCGAAGCGGCTCACCACGTGGTGGATGCGTCCGCCTCTCCCGAAGAGGTTGTGATTCAGATTATTACCGCCCTGCGTTTGGCTTGTGCCAGCTAACCGGCGTCTATACTTATAGCTCAGACATAAAAAAAGGATGAGCTATGCCAACCAGACCTCCCTATCCGCGTGAAGCGCGCATTGTTACCGTTGAAAAAGGCCAGACGGGTCATACCGTGACCTGGTATCAACTGCGCGCCGATCACCCCAAGCCGGACTCGCTGATCAGTGAACACGAGACTGAACAGGAAGCGCTGGACGCGAAACGGCGCTACGAAGATCCCGATAAAACCTGACCGTTTTCCTAAACGCTCCAATATCGTGCCTGAATCACACTTTTTACTCATCGGGAAAGTTAAGCAGGAGTTAATATTTAGTTATTACAAGTAACTCCGGTATCGGCAGGCGATCTTTACATTTCGATGTCGGGATCACCTGCTACGCTTGGTGCTGTTTTGTTGAAAAAATGAACTGTGCAGCGTAGTGAGCCTGTACCTGTATGCACGATGTTGGAGTAATGGAAGGCGATCAAGATGAAGGCAACGTTGGCGATCCTCACCATTGGTGTGGTCCCTGTAAGCGAAGTGTTACCGCTCTTAACCGAGCATGTATCTGAACAACAGATAACGCATCTGAGCCTGCTGGGGAAGATGAGTCGGGAAGAGGTCATGGAAGACTACGCTGTCGAGGCGGGGGAGGATCCCCTGGCGACGTTATTAAGTGACGGTAAACTGGCGCACGTTTCGCGTCAGAAAATCGAGCGCTCGCTGCAGGGCGTGATAGAAGTGCTCGATAATCAAGGTTATGACGTTATTTTGCTGATGAGTACCGCGCCCATTAAGGGCCTCACGGCGCGTAATGCGATTTTGCTGGAGCCGATGCGCATCATTCCACCGCTGGTGGCCTCCATCGTGGATGGTCATCAGGTGGGGGTGATTGTGCCCATTGAGGAGCTTATGGATAACCAGGAAGCAAAGTGGCACGTGCTGGAAAAAGTGCCCTTATATGCGCTGGCAAATCCGTTCTGGGACCGTGAGGCCAAGCTGATTGCTGCCGGGAAGGAACTGCTTGAGAGAGGGGCTGATGTCTTGATCCTCGACTGCCTCGGTTTCCATCAGCATCATCGTGATCTGCTGCAAAAAGCGCTGGATGTCCCCGTGCTGTTATCCAACGTTCTGATGGCTCGCCTGGCCTCGGAACTCCTCATGTAATGATTTTGCGTGACAGGTGATGAGCATGGCCCCTATAGTGAATTTTTATCTAAAAATATAAGGGCCAGTTCATGCTTCAAAGTAACGAATACTTTTCCGGTAAAGTGAAATCCATTGGTTTTACCAGCAGCAGCACTGGCCGCGCCAGTGTCGGCGTTATGGCGGAAGGCGAATACACCTTTGGTACGGCGGAAGCTGAAGAAATGACGGTCGTCAGCGGTGCGCTGAACGTCTTACTGCCGGGTGAAACGGAATGGAAAGTTTACGCTGCCGGGCAAGTTTTCAACGTCCCTGGCCACAGCGAATTTCATTTGCAGGTCGCTGAACCTACCTCTTATCTGTGCCGCTACCTGAAATAAAAAATTAAGCCGGGTGGCGCGAACGCTTACCCGGCCTGCGTTTTGCCTGTTATCTCTGCGCTTCGCCGCCGAGACCTTCCACCAGATTCTGAATCAACGCGGCCAGCTCGCCGGTCATCAGGATGAAGTCGGCGTCAAAGCGCTGGGCGTAATCTTCCCTGTCGATATCTTCGTTCTGATCGCGCAGCTCGTCGCAGAACTTCAGACGCTTCACTGAACCGTCGTCGCACATCACGAACTGAATGCGCTGCTGCCAGTCGAGCGCCAGTTTAGTGACCACTTTACCCGCTTCGATGTGGACGGCGATCTCGTCGCTCACCAGATCCTGCTTCTTCGCGCGGATCACGCCGCCATCTTCCAGCAGGGCTTTCAGCTCGGCTTCATCAAGGATCTGGAAGCCCTGAGCCGCAGCGCCGCTGCGTACCCATTCGGTCAGCGTCAGCTCGATCGGCGTTTCCAGCGCCAGCGGAACGACCGGTAAAGATCCGATGCTTTTACGCAGCAGGGCCAGCGTGTCTTCTGCTTTCTTGGCGCTGGCGCAGTCCACCATGATCAGCCCGTTAACGGTGTCGATCCACATCATGGTCTGGCTGAAGCGGCTGAAGGCGCGCGGCAGCAGGGAGTGCAACACTTCGTCCTTCAGCGAATCTTTTTCGGTCTTTTTCAGCTTGCGGCCCTGTTCGGCTTCCAGCTTGAAAATTTTCGCTTCGAGCGCCTGCTTAACCACCGGCGTCGGCAGGATTTTCTCTTCTTTACGGGCGCAGACGATGATTTGACCCGTGCTGCTGGCGTGGGTCAGTGCATCGCTTTGTGAACCCATTGGCGGCACCCAGCCGGTTTTCGCCATATCCTGGCTACCGCAAGGGGAAAAGGTATAAGCGGCTAACTGTTTTTCCATCTCTTCTGCACGCAGCGAAACGTCGCGGCTGAGACGGTAAACCATCAAATTTTTGAACCACAGCATGATAATTTCCACGGCCTTGTCGTTAAATCAGCGGGCATGATAACGAATTGTCGCATCGCTTGCATTGCTAATCGGGAAGCGTGCTTCTACTCTGTTGATAATCAAAATAATGAGGAGAGTCTTGTGCGTATTGGGATCGATTTGGGCGGCACCAAAACAGAAGTCATCGCGCTGAGCGAACAGGGGGAGCAGCTGTTTCGCCACCGTCTGCCGACGCCGCGCGATGATTATCACCAGACTATCGAGACGATTGCCAGCCTGGTTGAGATGGCCGAGCAGGCGACAGGGCAAACCGGCAGCGTCGGGATGGGGATCCCGGGGTCGATCTCGCCGTATACCGGGGTGGTTAAAAATGCTAACTCCACCTGGCTCAACGGTCAGCCGTTTGATAAAGATTTAAGCGCGCGCCTGAACCGGGAAGTGCGCCTGGCCAATGACGCCAACTGTCTGGCGGTCTCTGAGGCCATCGACGGCGCGGCGGCCGGTGCCCAGACCGTGTTTGCCGTGATCGTCGGTACCGGCTGCGGCGCGGGCGTGGCGTTCGGCGGGCGCGCCCATATCGGCGGTAACGGCACCGCGGGCGAATGGGGACACAACCCGCTGCCGTGGATGGATGAAGACGAGCTTAAATATCGCGCTGAGGTGCCGTGCTACTGCGGAAAGCAGGGCTGTATTGAGACGTTTATCTCCGGCACCGGCTTTGCGACCGACTACCATCGCCTGAGCGGCCAGCCGCTCAGGGGCAACGAAATCATGCGTCTGGTCGAAGAACAGGATCCGGTGGCGGAGTTGGCCCTTAGCCGCTACGAAATGCGGCTTGCGAAATCCCTGGCCCACGTGGTGAATATTCTCGATCCGGACGTGATTGTGCTCGGCGGCGGCATGAGCAACGTTGACCGACTGTACGCCACGGTACCGAACCTGGTGAAACAGTGGGTCTTCGGCGGCGAGTGTGAAACTCCGATCCGCAAAGCTGTCCACGGTGACTCCAGCGGCGTGCGCGGCGCGGCGTGGCTGTGGCCCGAATAAAATCTAATAGTGTTTATTCCCTCTCCCTGTGGGAGAGGGCCAGGGTGAGGGCACCAGACCGCACCCTCCTCCCATTCATTCCACTGCAAACACCTTATCCAGCCTGCTGTATCCTAGCCCGTTGATCTTCTTCACCTTGATCTGAACCGGAATGCGCTCTTTCATTGCCTCAACGTGGCTGATCACGCCGATGGTTTTCCCGGTGGCGTTCAGCGCGTCGAGCGCATCCAGCGCGGTATCCAGCGTTTCACTGTCGAGCGTGCCGAAGCCTTCATCCAGGAAAAGGGAATCGATCCGCGTTTTATGACTCACCAGATCGGAAAGGGCCAGCGCCAGCGCCAGGCTGACCAGGAAGCTCTCGCCGCCGGAGAGCGTGCGGGTATCGCGAACCGCATCTGCCTGCCAGGTATCAACCACTTCCAGCTCCAGCGCGTCGCTGGCCTTGCGCTGCAGCAGATAACGCCCGTGCAGGCGGTTAAGCTGCTGGTTAGCAAGCCAGACGAGATTGTCCAGCGTCAGCCCCTGCGCGAACTTACGGAACTTGTCGCCGGTGCTGGAGCCGATCAGCGAGTTCAGATAACCCCAGTCGTCCGCCTCGCGCGCGGCCTCTTCAATTTGTTGCATCAACGCCAGCTGGTGCTGACGGTTATCGCTTTCCTGCTTAAGCTGCTGGCGGATCTCGCCCTGATGCGTCGTGTTCTCGCGAAGCCGTTGCGCCAACTGCTGCAGCTGGTTTTGCAGCGTGGGGGCATCGGCACTGAGCCCTTCCGGCCGCAGCGCCAGATGAGCCTGCAGCTGCTGGTTAGCCTGGCCGGAAAGGGCCGCGGCCTGCTGTATCTGGCTTTCCAGCGACTGCTTCAGCTGTTCGAGGTGGCGAATAGCGTCGTCATCCAGCAGCGCGGCAAGGAACGCGTCCCGATCGGCAAAGCAGCTCGCTGCGAGCGCCGCGGTGAACTGCGTCTGCGACTGCTGCAGGCGCTCTTGCTCCAGCTTTTCCTGCTGCTGCTGCGCGCTGAGCTGGCTTTGTAGCGACACGCATTCGTCGTGCACGTCGCGCCAGCCGTCCGGAATGGCCGGTTCGGCCTCTTCGCCGTTTGTTTCCGGAAGCGTGTCGAGCAGCGGCTTGAGAGCGTTTATGCGTTCCAGAAGCACGCCGTGCTGCGTTTGTTTCTCCTGCCACTGCGCGAATTCCGCTTCGCGGGCGTGCAGCCAGGCGGCTTCATTACCGTCTTCAGGTACGTTAAGCGATAGCGAGAGCAGGGTGTGCTCCAGCGCCTGACGCGCGGCCGTCAGCTGCTGCTGATACTGTCGCTCCTGCACTTCCTGCTCGTTTAGCTGGTTTTGCAGGGTCAGACGCTGGCTGAGCTGATAAAGCTGGCGCTCGTACTGTTCCTGCTCGTTCATCCATGGCGTGATATCTTCCTGAATATTCAATGCTATGTTCAGGGAAGCGCAGGCGTCCATCCACTCTTTAGTGAGCGCTTGCTCTTCCTGAGAGAGCGTCTGCGCTTCGTCAGTCTCGCGCTGGATCTGCTGCGTCAGGGCATTAACCTGTCCCAGTACCAGCAGGCCTTCCTCTTTAAGCGCGGCGACCTCTTTTTCCAGGGCATCACGGCGGCGCTGGTTATCCGTCCGCACAAGAGACTGGTATTGCGCAACGGCGGGGTGCTCGCTGGAACCGCACAGCGGACAGGGTTTGCCTGCCTCAAGCCGGGAACGATAGCTTTCCAGATCTTTAATCGTCGCTTCACGTTCGCACAGGGCTTTAAGGTCCAGATAGTGCTGGTGTTTCTCTTTGTACTGCTGGCGGCGCAGCGTCAGCGTTTCATTGAGTTTATTTTGATCGGCCTGGGCCTTCTGCACGCTTTCACCGCTCTGGCGCAGGCGCTTTTGCAGCGGCTGATAGCGGGCATGCAGCGACGTTAGCCGCTGGCGCAGCGTGCGTGACCGGGACTGCTGCTCCATGGCCGCGCTGACCTCATCCGCCGTCAGCGTCAGCGCATTTTCCGGCATCGCAGCCAGCCTGTTGCGTAATTCGCTCATCCGCGCAGCAAGCGAGGCTAACTGCATTTTGTCGCGGTTAAGCTGCGAGAGCTGGGCACGCCAGCCGGCAATCTCCTGCCCCAGCAGGCGAAAGCGTTCGTGCTCCGCCAGCCACTGCGCCAGCGCCGTCAGTTCGGTCTGAAGCTGCTCATGATTCCGCTGGGCGGTATGACGGATCCGCGCGCGCAGTGCGGTTTTGGCTTGTAAGCGAGTATTTACTTCGATAATTCGCTGCTGGGTTTGCGTCAGACGTGCGGTTTGCTCCTGCTGGTGCTCCCAAAGCGGTCGAAGCTGGGCGGCGGGGAGAGCGAGCTGGAGCTTTGCCAGCTCTGGCGCAGCGTTCGTCAGCGACTGTTGCGCCTGCTGCTGCATCGCGGCGACTCGCTGTTGCTCGAGTAGGAGCTCATCATGGCGCGTAAGCCACTGAAAATCTTTCTGCTGGCTTTGCTGCTGAACCAGCAGGGTTTTCTCTTCGTCAGTAAGTGCCTGCAAACTTTGCTGCAACTGCTGCTGTTGCTCTTCGCTCAACAGCACGACGCCCGCCGCCTGCGCCTCGCACTTTTCAAGCACGCTGCGGGCGGCTTTGTGTTTTTCAAACACCATGGCGGAAATCTGGCCGTAGATCTCGGTGCCGGTCAGCTCTTCCAGCAGTTCAGCGCGATCGCTCGGTTTGGCATTCAGAAAGGCTGCAAACTGCCCCTGCGAGAGCAGCATGGAGCGGGTGAAGCGGCCATAGTCCAGCCCGGTGAGCGCGGCGGTTTGCTCCAGTTTATCCGTCACTTTGTCGGCCAGGATTTTGCCATCTTCGCAGCGCGCCAGCTCCACGCGCGGCGCCTGCAGGTTTCCGTCCGGCTGGTTGCGCGCGCGGTTCTGGCTCCAGAAGGCGCGATAGGCGGTGCCTTTTACCTCGAATTCCACTTCGGCCAGGCACTCGGCGGTGTCGCGCGTCATCAGGTCGTTTTGCGCCTGGGAGACCTTCTGCAGGCGTGGGGTTTCGTGATAAAGCGCCAGGCAGATGGCGTCGAGCAGGGTGGTTTTACCCGCCCCGGTCGCGCCGGTAATGGCAAACAGCCCGTTGCTGGCAAACGGCTCCGCGGTAAAGTCAATTTTCCACTCCCCCTTGAGGGAGTTGAGGTTTTTCAGGCGCAGGCTCAAAATTTTCATGCGTTTTCTTCCTCATCATTGAGCGCATGCAGGGTATGGCTGAACAGTTCGCTGAGCCTTTCGCGCTTCGCGTCGTCAATTTCCTCCTGCGAGAGCCTGCGTTCAAACACCTCTTCAACCCGAAGCTCACTGAGCGTTTCGCGTTGAGCGCTTAACAGAATTTTCTCGCGCTGCTCGCGGCTGCGGCGTACCAGCAAGACTTCGACGGGCAAATCTTCCGTCAGCGCCTGTATTTTACGCTGCATATCGTGCAGGTAGTCGTCGGTGGTGATTTCAATATCCAGCCAGACCGGCGGGTTAAGCGCTGCCCCGCGCCACTGCTCAAGCTGGGCGGTAATGGCGTCAAGATCGCCCTTCAGCACCGCCAGCGGCTGGGTGACGGGCACCTCCAGCGTCTCAACGGCGTGAAGTTTTCCGTCTGAGAAGCTCACCAGATGGACGGATTTGGCCTTGCCCGTTTCGTCAAAGCTGAGCGAAATTGGCGAGCCGCAGTAGCGGATATGCTCGCTGCCGCCGACGATCTGCGCCCGGTGGATGTGCCCGAGCGCAATGTAGTCGGCTGGCGGGAAGTTCTGCGCCGGAAAGGCGTCCAGCGTGCCGATATAGATCTCACGTACGGCGTCACTTTTACTGGCCCCGACGGTGGTGAGATGCCCGGTCGCAATCACCGGAATCGGCTGGTCGCCGCGCAGGGCGCAGGCATCGGCGTGCTGCTGGTGATAATAGTCGGTGATGGCCTGCAGGAGATGCTGCTGCTTTTCCGCGCCCGACAGCCCCGCCTGGCTTTGCACGATGTCGCGCGGCCGTAAAAAAGGAATGGGGCACAGCACCGCCCCCGGCGTGCCGTCACGTTTTTTCAGGATCTGCGGGGCGTGCCCGGCGCTGGCGACGACGGTGGTATTGAGAAATGCCAGGATGTCGCGGGATTCATTGAGCGTCGCGACGGAATCATGGTTGCCGGCGACAATCACCAGATGACAGCCGGTTTGCTGCAGATTCACCACGAAGCGGTTGTACAGTTCACGCGCATAGCTGGGGGGCGAGCCGGTATCAAAGATGTCACCCGCCACAATAATCGCGTCCACCTCGTGCGTCCGGGCCGTTTCCAGCAGCCAGTTCAGGAACGCTTCATGTTCAGCCGCACGGCTTTTGCTGTAAAAATTTTGACCCAGATGCCAGTCCGAGGTGTGAAGTATGCGCATAGCTGATCCGTGGCAAAAAAGAGAAAGCAGGATTATAAACGTTCAGAGACGGGAAAATAACCGCTGTAATAAAACAACGGTTTGCCCGTTATCGTGGTACTGTTTTTCATAAATCTGTCATAAATCTGACGCATAATGGCGCCGAATTACAAACTTGTAACGTAAATAAGATAAGACAGGGCAAAGTATGGCGAGACGTATTCTGGTCGTAGAAGATGAAGCTCCAATTCGTGAAATGGTGTGCTTCGTGCTCGAGCAAAACGGCTTCCAGCCGGTTGAAGCGGAAGATTATGACAGCGCAGTGAACCAGCTGAATGAACCCTGGCCCGATCTGATTCTGCTGGACTGGATGTTGCCCGGCGGCTCCGGACTGCAGTTTATCAAACACCTGAAGCGTGAGGCGCTGACCCGCGACATCCCGGTTGTGATGCTCACGGCGCGCGGAGAAGAAGAGGATCGCGTGCGCGGTCTGGAGACCGGCGCGGACGATTACATTACTAAACCGTTCTCCCCAAAAGAGCTGGTTGCCCGCATTAAAGCCGTGATGCGCCGTATTTCGCCGATGGCGGTGGAAGAGGTGATAGAGATGCAGGGGCTGAGCCTTGATCCCACCTCACACCGCGTGATGACCGGTGAAAATCCCCTCGACATGGGGCCTACCGAATTTAAACTACTGCACTTCTTTATGACCCACCCGGAACGCGTGTACAGCCGCGAGCAGTTGCTGAATAACGTCTGGGGAACTAACGTGTATGTCGAAGACCGGACGGTTGACGTACATATTCGCCGCCTGCGAAAAGCGCTGGAACTGAGCGGCCACGATCGCATGGTGCAGACGGTCCGCGGCACGGGTTATCGTTTTTCTACCCGTTTCTGAACAATGACAGGAGTGTGACGCGTGCTGGAACGTCTGTCATGGAAAAGGCTCGTCTTTGAACTGATCTTATGCTGTATTCCGGCCTTCATTCTGGGGGCCTTTCTTGGACACCTGCCGTGGTTTCTGCTGGCGTCGGTCACCGGGCTGCTGATCTGGCATTTCTGGAACCTGCTGCGCCTCTCCTGGTGGCTGTGGGTTGACCGAAGTATGACGCCGCCGCCGGGAAGCGGCAGCTGGGAGCCGCTGCTGTACGGTCTGCATCAGATGCAGATGCGTAATAAAAAGCGCCGCCGCGAGCTGGGAAGTCTGATTAAGCGTTTTCGCAGCGGTGCAGAGTCGCTGCCGGATGCCGTGATTCTGACGACCGAAGAAGGGACCATCTTCTGGTGTAACGGCCTGGCGCAACAGCTGCTGGGCCTGCGCTGGCCCGACGACAATGGCCAGAATATCCTCAACCTTCTGCGCTATCCCGAGTTCACGCTGTATCTGAAAAAGCGTGATTTTACCCGTCCGCACAATCTGAAGCTCAATAATGGTCGCCATCTGGAAATCCGCGTGATGCCCTACAGCGATAAGCAGTGGCTGATGGTGGCGCGCGATGTCACCCAGATGTACCAGCTGGAAGGGGCGCGTCGCAACTTCTTCGCCAACGTCAGCCACGAACTGCGAACCCCGCTAACCGTGCTTCAGGGCTACCTGGAGATGATGCAGGAGCAAACGCTTGAAGGCGCGCCGCGTGAAAAAGCGCTGCACACCATGCGCGAGCAAACGCACCGGATGGAAGGGCTGGTGAAGCAGCTGCTGACGCTCTCGAAGATTGAAGCGGCGCCAACGCTTGCGCTAAATGACACCATTGATGTGCCGATGATGCTGCGGGTCGTTGAGCGTGAAGCGCAGACGTTAAGCCACAAAAAGCATCACCTGACCTTTGAGGTCGACAACACGCTAAAGGTGCTGGGCAGCGAAGATGAACTGCGTAGCGCCATTTCCAACCTGGTGTATAACGCGGTGAATCATACGCCGGAAGGGACGGATATCGTGGTGCGCTGGCAGCATACCCAAACGGGGGCTGAGTTTAGCGTGGAAGACAACGGGCCGGGGATTGCGCCTGAGCATATTCCGCGTCTGACCGAGCGCTTTTACCGTGTGGATAAGGCGCGATCCCGGCAGACGGGCGGAAGCGGCCTCGGGCTGGCGATTGTGAAACACGCGGTTAATCACCATGAAAGCCGTCTCGATATTCAGAGTACGCTGGGTAAAGGAACCCGCTTCAGCTTCGTTATCCCGGAACGATTAATTGCCAAAAAGATCGCCTGACGGCAGGCGTGTCATTTTACCTTTCCACGGGTCAGCGTCTGCTGGCCCGTTTGCTTTGCAGCCAGGCGAAACGCGGATGAATTATATACGGCTGACGGTTTTTTGTTCGCATGATTAGCCATGGGTTTTTCTTATAAATAGCGTATTGTTCTGAGTCGTATTTTCATGCTGGCATATTGTTCTGGTTTTACGATCCCACCTTGCCTTTAAACGTTATAAGCGTTTAAATTGCGCCCCAGATACTGTCAGACCGACTGTATTTGCGTGGTAAATCGAAAAACTATTCTTCTCCACGCCAGGACGGGAGCATTTCCCGCTGAAATTGAGCAAATTTTCGGCTGTATCGTCCCGTCAGGGATATCGAAAATCTCAATGTTTTCAACACCACATCCACAGGCAGTAAGGTTTTATGACCCATCACTTAAAATCGCGTGACATCATCGCGCTGGGCTTTATGACATTTGCGCTGTTCGTTGGCGCAGGCAACATCATTTTCCCTCCAATGGTTGGCCTACAGGCGGGTGAACACGTCTGGACCGCCGCGTTTGGTTTCCTGATTACTGCCGTGGGTCTGCCGGTTCTGACCGTCGTCGCGCTCGCGAAAGTCGGCGGCGGTGTGGATAGCCTCAGCACCCCGATTGGCAAAGTCGCGGGCGTTCTGCTGGCAACCGTCTGCTATCTGGCCGTGGGGCCGCTGTTTGCCACCCCGCGTACCGCGACCGTTTCCTTCGAAGTGGGGATTGCTCCCCTGACCGGTGACGGTGCGATGCCGCTGTTTATCTACAGCCTGATCTACTTCGCGATCGTGATTCTGGTTTCCCTCTATCCGGGCAAGCTGCTGGATACCGTGGGTAACTTCCTGGCTCCGCTGAAAATTGTGGCGCTGATTGTTCTGGCGGTTGCGGCCATCGTCTGGCCAGCGGGCCCGATTAGCGACGCGATGGACGCCTATAAAAACGCCGCGTTCTCTAACGGCTTTGTGAACGGCTATCTGACGATGGATACGCTGGGCGCCATGGTGTTTGGTATCGTTATCGTTAACGCCGCGCGTTCCCGCGGTGTGACCGAAGCGCGTCTGCTTACCCGCTATACCATCTGGGCCGGTCTGATGGCCGGCGTGGGGCTGACGCTGCTGTATCTGGCGCTGTTCCGTCTGGGTTCCGATAGCGCCATGCTGGTTGAGCAGAACGCCAACGGTGCGGCTATCCTGCACGCCTACGTTCAGCACACCTTCGGCGGTGCGGGCAGTATGCTGCTGGCAGCGCTCATCTTCCTGGCCTGTCTGGTCACTGCCGTTGGCCTGACCTGCGCCTGTGCTGAGTTCTTTGCGCAGTATCTGCCGCTTTCTTACCGTACCCTGGTGTTTATCCTCGGTATTTTCTCCATGGCGGTGTCTAACCTCGGTCTGAGCCACCTGATTCAGGTCTCTATTCCGGTGCTGACGGCGATTTACCCGCCGTGTATCGTGCTGGTAGTGCTGAGCTTTACTCGTCCGTGGTGGAACAACTCTTCACGAATTATTGCGCCAGCCATGTTTATCAGCCTGATTTTTGGTATCCTTGACGGGATTAAAGCATCAGCTTTCGCGCACATACTGCCGGCATGGACACAGCGTCTGCCGCTGTCCGAGCAGGGTCTGGCCTGGTTGATGCCTACCGTTGTTGCACTGGTTCTGGCGATTATCTGGGACCGTGCTGCAGGGCGTCAGGTCGCATCGAACGCTCATTAATCAACGGCAACAAACTGTTTAACCACGGGGCTTAAGGCCCCGTGGTTTTTTGTTTTTTTCGTGTTGAATGGCAAGATTTAAATGGAAAGCACTAACAAACTTAAACGTGGATTGAGCACGCGCCACATCCGCTTTATGGCGCTGGGCTCGGCTATCGGCACCGGTCTTTTTTATGGCTCGGCAGATGCCATCAAAATGGCCGGTCCCAGCGTTTTGCTGGCGTACATCATCGGCGGCGTGGCGGCGTATATCATCATGCGCGCCCTCGGCGAAATGTCGGTTCACAACCCGTCCGCCAGCTCTTTCTCCCGCTATGCGCAGGAAAACCTCGGCCCGCTGGCCGGGTTTATCACCGGCTGGACCTACTGCTTTGAAATCCTGATTGTGGCGATTGCCGACGTGACGGCGTTTGGCATCTATATGGGCGTCTGGTTCCCGGCGGTACCGCACTGGATTTGGGTCCTGAGCGTGGTGCTAATAATCTGTGCCGTCAACCTGATGAGCGTGAAGGTGTTCGGCGAGCTGGAGTTCTGGTTCTCCTTCTTCAAGGTCGCCACCATCATAATCATGATTGTGGCCGGTTTCGGCATCATCATCTGGGGAATTGGCAACGGCGGGCAGCCGACCGGGATCCATAACCTCTGGAGCAACGGGGGCTTCTTCAGCAACGGCTGGCTCGGGATGGTGATGTCGCTGCAGATGGTGATGTTCGCCTACGGCGGCATCGAGATTATCGGTATTACCGCCGGGGAAGCAAAAGATCCGGAGAAATCCATTCCGCGCGCCATCAACTCGGTGCCGATGCGTATTCTGGTGTTCTACGTGGGTACGCTGTTCGTGATCATGTCCATCTATCCGTGGAATCAGGTGGGCACCAACGGTAGCCCGTTTGTCCTGACCTTCCAGCATATGGGGATTGCCTTTGCGGCCAGCATTCTGAACTTTGTGGTGCTGACCGCGTCGCTCTCCGCGATCAACAGTGACGTCTTTGGCGTGGGCCGTATGCTGCACGGCATGGCGGAGCAGGGCAGTGCGCCGAAGGTGTTTGCCAAAACCTCACGCCGCGGCACGCCGTGGGTAACCGTTGTGGTGATGACCGTAGCGCTGCTGTTCTCGGTTTACCTGAACTACATCATGCCGGAGAACGTCTTCCTGGTGATCGCATCGCTGGCGACCTTCGCGACGGTGTGGGTGTGGATCATGATCCTGCTGTCGCAGATTGCGTTCCGCCGCCGTCTGTCGCCGGATGAGGCGAAAGCGCTGAAGTTCAAAGTACCTGGCGGGGTGGCAACCACCGTCGTCGGGCTGATATTCCTGGTGTTTATCATTGGCCTGATTGGCTACCATCCGGATACCCGCATTTCCCTGTACGTGGGCTGCGCGTGGATCGTCCTGCTGCTGGTGGGCTGGGTGTTTAAATGCCGCCGTGACCGTCAGCTGGCGGAAGCGCAGTAATATTTTTATTCCCTCTCCCTGTGGGAGAGGGGATTTTTACCTCCTCCCCCGTCCTCCTCCCCCAATAAATCACGTCATGGTGAGCTATCCTTAACCACCCTGTGGCAAGGTGACGTCAATTTCATCAGAGGGGATTCGTGATGTTAAACGCCTGGCACCTTCCGGTTGCCCCATTTGTTAAGCAAAACAAAGACAACCTTGTGATTACGCTCTGGCTGGCGGGGGAAAATCAGCCTGAACGCGTGACGCTTCGCGCCGAAATAGATAACGAAGAGACCGGGTTGAAAATGCACAGGCTGCGCAGCCAGCCGCAGCCGGGGATCACGGCGTGGCGGGCGAATATCGATCTGCGCAGCGGACAGCCGCGCCGCCGTTACAGCTTTAAGCTTTTGTGGAATAACCGCCAGCTGTGGTTTACCCCGCAGGGGTTTAGCCGTTTCCCGCCCGCACGGCTGGAGCAGTTTGCGGTCGATTACCCGGATAGCGGCCCGCAGTGGGTTAACGATCAGGTGTTTTACCAGATTTTCCCGGACCGTTTTGCGCGCAGCGAAAAACGCACCGCCGACCAGGATAAGATCTATCACCACCATGCGGCGGGCCACGACATTATCCTGAAAGCGTGGGATGAGCCGTTAACCGCACAGGCGGGCGGCTCGACGTTTTACGGCGGCGATCTCGACGGCATCAGCGAAAAGCTACCGTACCTGAAAAAGCTCGGCGTGACGGCGCTGTACCTCAACCCGGTGTTTAAAGCCCCGAGCGTGCACAAATACGATACCGAAGATTATCGCCACGTTGACGAACAGTTTGGCGGTGACGAGGCGCTGCTGCGCCTGCGCAAGAACACCCAAAACGAAAGCATGCGCCTGATTCTGGACGGCGTGTTCAACCACAGCGGAGATTCGCACGCCTGGTTTGACCGCCATAACCAGTCGATGGGCGGGGCATGTCATAACCCGGAGTCGCCGCAGCGCGACTGGTACAGCTTTAACGAGGAGGGCCGCGCGCTGGACTGGCTGGGCTACGCCAGCCTGCCGAAGCTGGATTTCCAGTCGCCAACGCTCGTGAATGAAATTTACGGCAGTGAAGACAGCATCGTCCGTCACTGGCTGAAGGCGCCGTGGAATATGGACGGCTGGCGGCTGGACGTGGTGCATATGCTCGGCGAAGCGGGCGGGGCGCGGAATAACCTTCACCACGTCGCCGGGATTACGCGTTCGGCGAAAGTGGCCCAGCCGGAGGCGTTCGTCTTTGGCGAGCACTTCGGCGACGCGCGCCAGTGGCTGCAGAACGATGCGGAAGATGCGGCGATGAACTATCGCGGCTTTACCTTCCCGCTGTGGGGATTCCTCGCTAACACCGATATTTCCTACGACCCGAATCATATCGACGCTGAAACCTGCATGGCGTGGATGGAGAACTATCGCGCCGGCCTGTCCCATCAGCAGCAGCTGCGGATGTTCAACCAGCTCGATAGCCACGATACCGCCCGCTTTAAATCCCTGCTCGGCAAGGATGTGGCGCGTCTGCCGCTGGCGGTGACCTGGCTCTTCACCTGGCCGGGCGTGCCGTGCATCTATTATGGAGACGAAGTGGGGCTGGACGGCAACAACGATCCGTTCTGCCGCAAAACCTTCCCGTGGGAGCCAGAGAAGCAGGACAAGGTGCTGTTCAGCCTGTATCAGCGGCTGGCGAGGCTGCGTAAGCAGAGTCTCGCCCTGCGCTACGGTGGCTGCCAGGTGGTATACGCCCACGATAACGTGGTGGTGTTTGCTCGCGTCTATAACCAGCAGCGCGTGCTGGTGGCGATCAACCGGGGCGAGGCCTGCGAAGTGGTGCTGGATGATTCACCGCTGCTGAAGGTGGCTGCGTGGAAGAATAAAGAGGGCAAGGCGACGATACAGGACGGCGTGCTGGCGCTGCCTGCGGTATCCGCGACGATCTGGTTCGGCAGCTAAGACCTGCTAATGTTTCCACCTTTTAAGATGGCGTAAATGCAACTATTTGTGTCAATCTTAACGGATCGTTTACGGTGAAGGTGGAAACATGGACGAGCTTTACATCCTTGGCTGTTTGTTCCTGGTATTTGCGCTGGTGGTTGCGCCCGTGCTTGCGGTTATTGGCTTTAATCGAAGTACGGCGGCGCGACAGGAGATCGCCCTGCTGCGACAGCGCATTGAGGCGCTTGAGCAGCGCGGCGTGCCTGAAAGCGCGCCGGAGCCGGTGCAGCCTACCGCGCCAGTGGCTGTGACCGCGCTGGCGGTAGAGGACGCTCCCGCGCCTGTCGACCCCTGGCGTTCCGATACTCCCGCAGCCGTGGCAGAACCCGCCCCGGCCCCGGCGCCTGCGGCAAAACAGCCTTCTGCCTTTGGCGGCATGCTGACGTCGCTGGTGCGCTGGTTCATGCAGGGTAATCCGCTGGCGAAGCTTGGGATCCTGCTGCTCTTCCTCGGCCTCTCTTTCCTGCTGCGCTATACCGTCGAACATTCCCTGTTCCCGCTTGAGCTGCGCCTCGTGGCAACGGCGCTGTTTGCCATCGTTTTGCTGGCGGTGGGGTGGCGGCTGCGGCACAGGCAGCGCGTCTATGCGCTGATCCTCCAGGGCGGGGCGACCGGCGTGCTCTACCTGACGGTGTTTGGCGCGTTTCGGCTCTGGCAAATGCTGCCGATGACGCTGGCCTTTGCGCTGCTGGTGGTGATTTGCGCGGCGAGCGTCGGGCTGGCGGTGCTGCAAAAGGCGCTGAGCCTTGCCATGCTGGCGAGCCTCGGCGGGTATCTTGCGCCGCTGCTGTTGTCTACCGGGGGCGGCAGCTTTGTCGCGCTGTTCTCTTTCTATCTCCTGCTTTCCATCGGCATTCTCGTTATCAGTATCTGGCAGCACTGGCGCGAGCTGAATCTGCTCGGGCTGCTGTTTACGTTCGGCGTGGGCGGCCTGTGGGGGCTGAGTGACTACCAGCCTGAAGACTATTGGGTCTGCCAGCTGTTCCTGATTGCCAATACGCTGATATTCGGCGTCCTGAGCGTGGCGCTGTCGCTGCGGGCGCAGGAGAAAGGGAAGCAAATTATTGACGGCGTGCTGCTGTTTGCCCCGCCGCTGATCGGTTTCGGGATGCAGTACGGCATGACCCGGCACTGGGAATATGGCCCGGCCCTGAGCGCGCTGGGATACGGCGCATTTTATCTGGCCCTCGCGTTCCTTGCGCTGCGGCGCTATCCCTCCCTCGGACGACCGCTGGTCATGGCGGCGCTGGCCATCGGAGGCGGGTTCGCCACGCTCGCCATTCCGCTGGCGCTGTCGGCGCGCTGGACGGCGATGGCCTGGGCGCTGGAAGGGCTGGGTATCCTCTGGCTGGGCGTGCAGCAGCACCAGCGTCGCATGAGCTATAGCGGGACGGCGCTGCTGGTGCTGGCGCTCGGCAGCGCGCTGTGGGCGCAAACGAATGGTGTTACGTCCCTGAGCCTGCTCCTTATCTTCGCCATCCTCAGCCTTTGCTGGCTGGCTGCGGCCTGGCTGTGGCGGGCTCTCTTTCTGCCGGTCAGCTGGGCGCTGCTGGCAGGCGGGCTGCTGTTCTGGCTCGTGGCGCTATTGGGCGCGTCGCGGATGGTGCTGAAGCACGAATTGCCGATTCTCGCAGGCGTGCTGGCGCTGACGGCGGCGTCGGCCTGGGGCTGGCGGCAGGCGGCTGCTCGTCTGGCGTGGCGGGAGCTGGATGTCAGTAAATGGCTGCTGTGGCCGGTTATGCTGCTGATGGTGGGTTATCAGCTCTGGCACCAGCAGATCGTTGCCGCCGGCTGGTCAAATCTCGCCTGGTGCGTTGCGCTTCCTGCCGCGCTGATGCTGCTGCGGCGCGACGGTGAAAGACTCCTGCCGCGCATCGCGATGGGGCTGCATCTGTCGCTGTTCTGGATGATTTTGCTGGCGCTGGCCGCCGAGCTTTACTGGTTTGCCCGGTCGTTGCCTTGGGGCATGGCGGCCTGGGGCAGCGGATTAGCGATGGCCGCAGGCGGCGGGGTGATTATGGCGCTTTCTGCAGCCGTACGGCGTCGCGTGTGGCCGTTCCGGGAGTGGCCTGCGCTCTACGCCTGCCTGGCGCCGATCCCTGCCGTCGTGGCGCTGCTGGTACTGCTGGTGGTGACCAATTTCCAGGACGGCGTGGTCTATCGTCAGACCTGGCTGCCGTTGGTAAACCCGCTTGAGGAAGGCGCGGCGTTCGCGCTGCTGGGGCTGGTGGTCTTTTATCGGGCGGTAGATCGCTACTATCCGGCATGGCTTGCGCAAGCGCGTCCGTGGCCCGCCGTCGCGATTATGGCGTTTGGCTTCTGGTGGCTAAACGGTGCACTGATGCGCGCCCTGGCCTGGTACGGCGATGTAGCCTGGAATATGGCATCGCTGTGGGATTCGCGGCTTATCCAGACCAGTTTTGCCCTGTTCTGGATGCTGAGCGCGCTGGTGGTCATGATCCATGCCACCCGTCGGGCTTCCCGGCAGGAGTGGCTCTGCGGTGCCGCGCTGCTGGGCGTGGTGATGGTTAAACTGATGCTGGTGGACAGCGCGGGCGGAGGCGGTTTGCCGCGCGCGGTGGCGTTTATCGGCGTGGCGATACTGGTTCTGATCGTGGGGTATTTCTCACCGCTACCGCCCAAAACAGGAGATGAAAAATGAAATGGATGAAAGCGGTAGCCTGTACCGCGCTGCTGGCGCTTTCCGGCCCGGCGTTTTGCGACGAGGGACAAACGGAATCGCCCCGGGACTATGCCTTTGGTCTTTCACTGGATACGTCGGTTCCTTCCCAGTGGTATCGGGTGCTGCTGCCGCTCGCCGTCTATGAGCAGAGCTCGTCGCCGGATCTGCATGATGTCCGCATCTTTAACCAGTCGGGCGAGCCGGTTCCCTTCAGCCTGGTCAGCGCGACGCGTCCGCAGGCGCCAGCGCAATCCACCGCGCTGCGCCTCTTCCCGCTGGACGCCTCGCCGCTTGCGGCTTCGCAAGGATCCGGTGACAGCGATAAGATCCTGCTCCGTTCCCGAAACGGCGTTGAGATTGTGCTGGAGGGGCAAAAAGCCGCCGCAGCCGGGCAACATTATCTGCTGACCCTGCCGGAAAAGGCGACGGGCGAGATCGCTATATCCCAGCTGCAGCTGCTCTGGAATACCCCGCAGATGCCGTGGCAGGGAACGGCGTCGGTCTATTACAGCGAGGATCTTAAGCGCTGGTATACCCTGCGCGAGGATATGCCCTTGCTGGACGTCGTCAGCGGCAAGGATCGCCTTAAGCTCGATCGGATCGATACCGATACGGTTTTATCTCCCGATGCGAATCGCTATCTCATGGTGGTGCTGAATGCGCAGAGTCAGGGGATAAACTTGACCGGCGTAAACGCAATCAGCGCACCTGCCCAGGCGGCCCCGGAAGCTATCGACCTTGAGGGCGAAGGGGAACAGCTATCGACAAGCGAAGCGCAGTGGCACTGGGCGCGACCGCAGCCGCTGAGTGCTGTCAGCATTTCACTGAACGGCGATGGCGTCCTTCCCGTGGAGATAGCGTGGCGGAGTACGGAGAAAGACGCATGGCACCCCCTGAAGAAAGAGGTCCTTTACCGTCTTGAGGGAAAAACGTCGCCACCGGTTTCGCTTCACGGGGGGCTGGTGCAGGCCGTGAAAATCACGACGCTGAATGCGCGTCTGCCGGAATACCTGCCGAGCGTCACGGGCCATCGCGATCGCTATGACCTGGTGTTCAACGCGCAGGGGAAAGCGCCCTACGTGCTCGCCTGGGGCAATGGAGCGGCTAAGCAGGCCAGCGTGGAGCCCGATATGCTGATCCCGGCCGATCTGCGCAAGACCTATGGTATGGCGAATCTGCCGCAGGCCGATATTCAGGATAATGTCGCATTAGGCGGCGAGGGGCGTCTGACCGCCACTTCTGCGGCCGAGCGGGAGAGCAGGATGAACACCCTGCTGGTATGGGGCGTGCTGATTGCGGGAGTGATTCTGCTGGCGGGCATGGCCTGGCGCATCTGGCGGGAGACGCAGCGTAAGGCATAAAAAAAGGCCCGCATAAGCGGGCCTTTTTCGTAAACCGTGCCGATTACAGGCTGGATACGTTCTCAGACAGGTATTTAGCCACGCCGTCTGGAGACGCGTTCATGCCTTCTTTACCTTTTTCCCACTGAGCCGGGCACACTTCGCCGTGCTCTTCGTGGAACTGCAGCGCGTCAACCATGCGCAGCATTTCGTCGATGTTACGACCCAGCGGCAGATCGTTCACAACCTGGTGACGAACGATGCCGTTAGCGTCGATCAGGAAGGAACCACGCAGCGCAACGCCAGCGTCCGGATGTTCGATACCGTAAGCCTGCTGGATTTCGCGTTTGATGTCCGCAACCATTGCGTATTTCACCGCACCGATGCCGCCTTTGTCGACAGGGGTGTTACGCCATGCGTTGTGTACAAATTCAGAGTCGAAGGAGACGCCAACAACTTCCACGCCACGCTTCTGGAATTCTTCATAACGTTTGTCGAACGCGATCAGCTCAGACGGGCAAACGAAAGTGAAGTCCATTGGCCAGAAGAACAGAACGGTCGCTTTACCGTTGGTGTGCTGTTTGAAGTTGAAGTTTTCAACGATTTCACCGTTGCCCAGAACTGCTGCAGCTGTAAAATCCGGAGCCGGACGAGTTACCAGAACCATATGATTCTCCTGTAGATACTAAGGTTATTTGGAACGCAACGCGAGCCAGTATAGAGAGTGTGCATGGATAAGACAAAGAGGTGGTGACAATCGTTCCGCCAGCTTTTACCTATCAATGTGAATTCTGTTACAGCTGTTTGTTTTTCGCCTGCACCATCATGCGCGGGTAAAACTGCCAGAAACGCGCTTCCAGCGCATCGTAATGTTCATCCAGGTCATACCAGGAGTCGCGCAGCGCATCCAGCCGCGGACGACGGCTCGCCATCCCGTTCAACACGTTCTGGATGAAGTCCATTTCGCGATAGCGCTCCAGCCAGCGTTCCGACCACAGATAGTTATTCAGATTCACAAAGCGCGGCGGCGAGTCGGGCAGAATGATCGACACCTGCTGGTGGGCATAGCGCACAAACGCCGGCAAGGGCATCTCCGGCGACAGCTGTTCCCAGTGGCGCGACAGAAAGTGGTCCCACATCACGTCGAGCGTGATCGGCGCAACGCGGCGCGTTTCAGGGCGAAACCACGCTTTGGCTTCCGTCACTTCCGGCAGCTTATCAGTAAGCACGTCGATGCGGCGGTGCATAAAAATCCCGTCGACAACCTCAGGGGAATAGTCCTCAGCCGGGTTGCCGCGTACGAAATCGGCCAGCAAATTGCCGGACAGGGAGCTGTCAGCGAGGTGAGCGAGATGCAGGTGAGCGAGAAAATTCATGCGTTTTATTTGTCCGGGGGCGGCTAGTTGTTGCAGCAAAAGGGTGTGAGCACTAGACTATGCCGCCTGTTTTTAAGTCACGAGTATACGTCATGCGCGTCGCCGATTTCTCCTTTGAACTACCTGAATCCCTGATTGCTCACTATCCCATGCCTGAGCGCAGCAGCTGTCGCTTACTGTCACTGGATGGGCCAACGGGCGAGCTGACGCACGGTACTTTCACCGATTTGCTCGACAAGCTCAACCCTGGCGATCTGCTGGTCTTTAACAATACCCGCGTGATCCCGGCGCGCCTGTTTGGCCGTAAGGCCAGCGGCGGCAAGATTGAAGTGCTGGTCGAACGTATGCTCGATGATAAACGTATTCTGGCACATATTCGCGCGTCTAAGGCGCCGAAGCCGGGCGCTGAACTGCTGCTGGGCGATGATGAGAGCATCAAAGCGACCATGACCGCGCGCCACGATGCGCTGTTTGAGGTGGCGTTCGATGACGAGCGCACGGTGCTCGATATCCTGAACGCCATCGGCCACATGCCGCTGCCGCCGTATATTGAGCGTCCGGATGAAGAGGCCGACCGCGAGCTGTACCAGACCGTCTACAGCCAGAAGCCTGGCGCCGTCGCGGCACCAACCGCGGGCCTGCATTTTGATGAGCCGCTGCTGGAGAAACTGCGCGCGAAGGGCGTGGAGATGGCGTTCGTGACGCTGCACGTCGGCGCGGGGACCTTCCAGCCGGTGCGCGTGGACAGCATTGAAGATCACATCATGCACTCTGAGTATGCCGAAGTGCCTCAGGACGTGGTGGACGCGGTGCTGGCGGCGAAAGCGCGCGGTAGCCGCGTCGTGGCGGTCGGTACAACGTCCGTGCGCTCACTCGAGAGCGCCGCGCAGGCAGCGAAGAACGATCTTATTGAGCCGTTCTTCGGCGATACGCAGATCTTTATCTACCCGGGCTATCAGTACAAAGTGATTGACGCGCTGGTGACCAACTTCCATCTGCCTGAATCAACGCTGATTATGCTGGTGTCGGCATTTGCCGGTTACCAGCATACGATGGCGGCCTACAAGTCTGCGGTAGAACAAAAATATCGCTTTTTTAGCTACGGGGACGCGATGTTTATCACGTACAATCCGCTGGCTTTGAATGAGCGTGTCGGGGAATAAGTCCGCGGCACCGTTTTACAACGTTGGACTGTTTTTCTGACGTCGGAGAAAAAATGAAATTTGAACTTGATACCACCGACGGTCGCGCGCGTCGCGGTCGCCTGGTGTTTGATCGCGGCGTGGTGGAAACCCCCGCGTTTATGCCTGTGGGCACGTACGGCACCGTAAAAGGGATGACGCCGGAAGAAGTAGAAGCCACTGGCGCACAGATTATCCTCGGCAATACCTTCCACCTGTGGCTGCGCCCGGGTCAGGAGATCATGAAGCTCCACGGCGATCTTCACGATTTCATGCAGTGGAAAGGTCCGATCCTGACCGACTCCGGCGGCTTCCAGGTCTTCAGCCTGGGCGATATCCGCAAGATCACCGAGCAGGGCGTACACTTCCGTAACCCGATTAACGGCGATCCTATTTTCCTCGATCCCGAAAAATCGATGGAGATTCAGTACGATCTCGGCTCTGACATCGTGATGATCTTCGACGAATGTACGCCGTACCCGGCGGACTGGGACTACGCAAAACGCTCCATGGAGATGTCTCTTCGCTGGGCGAAGCGTAGCCGTGACCGTTTTGACTCCCTGCAGAACAAAAATGCGCTGTTCGGCATTATCCAGGGCAGCGTTTACGAAGATTTACGCGATATCTCTGTTAAAGGTCTGGTAGAGATAGGTTTTGATGGCTACGCTGTCGGCGGTTTGGCTGTGGGTGAGCCGAAGGAAGACATGCACCGTATTCTGGAACATGTCTGCCCGCAAATCCCGGCGGATAAACCACGATACCTGATGGGCGTGGGAAAACCAGAAGATCTGGTTGAAGGCGTACGCCGCGGCATTGATATGTTCGACTGCGTCATGCCAACCCGCAACGCGCGTAACGGCCATTTGTTCGTTACCGATGGCGTGGTGAAAATCCGTAACGCGAAGCATAAGAGTGACACCAGCCCGCTCGATTCCGAGTGCGATTGCTATACCTGTCGCAATTATTCTCGCGCGTATCTGCATCATCTCGATCGTTGCAACGAGATTTTGGGCGCGCGTCTCAATACCATTCATAATCTTCGTTATTATCAGCGCTTAATGGCTGGTTTACGTAAGGCTATCGAAGAGGGTAAATTAGAGAGCTTCGTGACCGATTTCTACCAACGTCAGGGGCGGGATGTTCCACCGTTGAACGTTGATTAATTTTAATAATGAGGGAATTTGAATGAGCTTTTTTATTTCTGATGCGGTAGCGGCAACAGGTGCTCCAGCGCAGGGCAGCCCGATGTCTCTGATTCTGATGCTGGTTGTGTTCGGTCTGATCTTCTACTTCATGATCCTGCGTCCACAGCAGAAGCGCACCAAAGAGCACAAAAACCTGATGAACTCCATTGCGAAAGGCGATGAAGTACTGACTAACGGTGGTCTGGTCGGTCGCGTAACCAAAGTGGCTGAAAACGGCTACATTGCTATCGCCCTGAACGACACCACTGAAGTGGTCATCAAACGTGACTTCGTAGCTGCCGTTCTGCCGAAAGGCACTATGAAGGCGCTGTAATCCCAACTTTTCCCAAAGGGAACTGCCGTGTTAAACCGTTATCCTTTGTGGAAGTACATCATGCTGGTCGTCGTGATTCTCGTCGGCCTGCTGTACGCGCTTCCCAACCTGTATGGTGAGGATCCGGCTGTTCAAATCACTGGCGCGCGCGGTGTCGCCGCCAGTGAGCAAACGCTGATCCAGGTCCAGAAAACGTTACAAGAAGAAAAAATTACCGCTAAGTCTGTGGCTCTGGAAGAGGGTGCAATTCTTGCTCGCTTCGACACCACCGACACGCAGCTCCGCGCTCGCGAAGCGCTGATGGGCGTGCTGGGTGACAAATACGTCGTGGCGCTTAACCTTGCCCCTGCAACCCCGCGTTGGCTGGCTGCGATGAACGCAGAGCCAATGAAACTCGGCCTTGACCTGCGTGGCGGCGTTCACTTCCTGATGGAAGTGGATATGGATACCGCGCTCGGCAAGCTGCAGGAACAGAATATCGACAGCCTGCGCAGCGATCTGCGTGATAAAGGCATCGCTTACACCACCGTGCGTAAAGAAGATAACTACGGTATGAGCATCACGTTCCGCGACAGTGCGGCGCGCGATCAGGCTGTAGATTACCTGACCCAACGTCACCGTGACCTGGTGATCACCTCTCAGGGCAGCAACCAGCTGCGCGCGGTGATGACCGATGCGCGCCTGAAAGAAGCGCGTGAATATGCCGTTCAGCAGAACATCAACATTCTGCGTAACCGTGTAAACCAGCTCGGCGTGGCTGAGCCGCTGGTACAGCGTCAGGGTGCTGACCGTATCGTGGTTGAACTGCCGGGTATCCAGGATACCGCGCGTGCGAAAGAGATTCTGGGTGCGACCGCAACGCTGGAATTCCGTCTGGTGAACTCCAACGTCGATCAGTCCGCTGCTGCCGCAGGGCGTATTCCGGGCGACTCCGAAGTGAAACAGACCCGCGAAGGTCAGCCAGTTGTGCTGTACAAACGCGTGATTCTGACCGGTGACCACATCACCGACTCCACGTCGAGCCAGGACGAATACAACCAGCCGCAGGTTAACATCTCGCTGGATAGCGCGGGTGGTAACATCATGTCTAACTTCACCAAGGACAACATCGGTAAACCGATGGCAACCCTGTTCGTGGAGTATAAAGACAGCGGTAAAAAAGATGCGAACGGTCGTGCGGTACTGGTGAAAGAGGAAGAGGTGATTAACATCGCCAATATCCAGTCTCGTCTGGGTAACAGCTTCCGTATCACCGGTATCAACAACCCGAACGAAGCGCGTCAGCTCTCTCTGCTGCTGCGTGCCGGTGCGCTGATTGCGCCAATTCAGATTGTTGAAGAACGTACCATTGGTCCAACTCTGGGTATGCAAAACATCCAGCAGGGCCTGGAAGCGTGTCTGGCCGGTCTGGTGGTTTCTATCCTGTTCATGATCTTCTTCTATAAGAAGTTTGGTCTGATTGCGACCTCCGCGCTGATCGCCAACCTGGTGCTGATTATCGGCATTATGTCCCTGCTGCCGGGGGCGACGCTGACCATGCCGGGCATTGCGGGTATCGTTCTGACTCTTGCGGTGGCGGTCGACGCCAACGTACTGATTAACGAACGTATCAAAGAAGAGTTGAGCAACGGTCGCTCTGTTCAGCAGGCGATTGACGAAGGCTATAAAGGCGCGTTCAGCTCCATCTTCGATGCGAACGTAACAACACTGATTAAGGTTCTTATCCTGTATGCAGTGGGTACTGGCGCGATCAAAGGCTTTGCGATTACAACCGGTATCGGTGTCGCAACGTCAATGTTTACCGCTATTGTCGGCACCCGTGCCATCGTGAACCTGCTGTACGGCGGCAAGCGCGTCAAAAAGCTGTCTATCTGAGGAGTGCGTTGTGGCACAGGAATATACTGTTGAACAATTGAACCACGGCCGTAAAGTCTGGGACTTTATGCGCTGGGACTACTGGGCCTTCGGCATTTCAGGTTTCCTGCTGATTCTGTCCATCGTCATTATGGGCGTGAAAGGCTTTAACTGGGGTCTGGATTTCACCGGCGGTACGGTCATTGAGATCTCCCTGGAAAAACCGGTCGATATGGACCAGATGCGTTTGTCTCTGCAGAAAGCGGGCTTTGAAGAGCCGCTGCTGCAGAACTTCGGCAGCAGCCGCGACATCATGGTGCGTATGCCACCGGTGCACGATGCCAACGGCAGCCAGGAGCTGGGCAGTAAGGTTGTTAGCGTGATTAACGAAACAACCAGCCAGAACGCGGCGGTTAAGCGTATTGAGTTCGTCGGCCCAAGCGTGGGTGCTGATCTGGCGCAGACCGGTGCGATGGCGCTGCTGGTGGCGCTGATCTCCATCCTGGTATACGTCGGTTTCCGCTTTGAGTGGCGACTGGCGGCCGGTGTGGTTATCGCTCTGGCGCACGACGTGGTGATCACCATGGGCATACTGTCGCTGTTCCACATTGAGATTGACCTGACGATTGTGGCATCCCTGATGTCCGTTATCGGTTACTCACTGAACGACAGTATCGTGGTATCTGACCGTATCCGTGAAAACTTCCGTAAGATCCGTCGCGGTACGCCGTACGAAATCTTTAACGTGTCGTTGACCCAGACGCTGCACCGTACCTTGATCACATCCGGTACCACCCTGATGGTGATCCTGATGCTGTTCCTCTTCGGTGGTCCGGTACTGGAAGGCTTCTCGCTGACCATGCTGATCGGTGTCACCATCGGTACGGCGTCGTCTATCTACGTCGCGTCCGCTCTGGCACTGAAACTTGGCATGAAGCGCGAGCACCTGCTCCAGCAGAAGGTCGAGAAAGAAGGGGCGGATCAGCCGTCCATTCTGCCGTAAGGCGACATTCACTGCGTATCAAAATCCCGGTCTGTTGACCGGGATTTTTTTTATCTGCTCCTGACAAACACTCCTGACACTATGCTGTCAGTAGCCCTGTCGTAGACTCCTTCTGAACCCTAATAACAGGCAGGAGGATGTATGAAAAGCGTCATTAACTGGTTCGAAATTCCGGTCGCGGATATGGATCGCGCTATCAAATTTTATGAGCCGGTGATGCAGCTCGCGCTGCGTCGCGAGAAAATGGACTGTGCGGAGCTGGCCGTTTTCCCACATGAGGATCCGGGTACCGGCGGGGCGCTGGCAAAATTTGACGGCGTTACACCGTCTTTGCAGGGCGCTATTATTTACCTGCATACTGACAATCTGGCGGCCACGCTCGATCGCATCGCCTGTGCGGGCGGCGAGTGCGTGTTTGGCCCGCTGGAACTGCCGCATGGCATTGGCACTATCGCATTGTTTACCGACAGCGAGGGTAACCGCGTCGGCCTCCATCAACCTGCCTGAGAGCGGAATAAGATATGACCCGACGCGCTGACCGTTTGTTTCAGATTGTGCAGATCCTGCGGGGCAGGCGTCTGACAACGGCAGCGCATCTGGCGGACCGGCTTGGCGTATCCGAGCGCACGGTCTACCGCGATATCCGCGACCTGTCGCTTTCCGGCGTGCCGGTGGAAGGTGAGGCGGGGAGCGGATATCGGCTGATGTCGGGTTTTGACCTGCCGCCGCTGATGCTGACGAATAAGGAGTCCGAGGCGCTGATGGTCGCGATTCGCCTGCTCAAAACCTGGGGAGGGGAATCGCTTTCGCGCGAGCTGGAGTCGGCTCAGGAGAAGGTGCTGGCTATCCTGCCCGAGGAGAGTCGTCGAAAGGCGGAGCAGACGCGGATCTACGCCCCGGATTTTTGCATGCAAAGCCACTCCCGCAGCGATTTTGACAGGATCCATCAGGCGATTTCCGCCCAGCGCGTGCTGGCGCTGCATTACCGCGATGAAGCCGGACAGCTCTCAAAGCGCGAGGTTCAGCCGCTGGGCTTGTTCTTCTGGGGAGAGCGCTGGCTGCTGGCTGCGTGGTGCGAACGGCGCGATGACTATCGCTGTTTCCGGCTCGACCGATGCCTCAATATTTTGCAGACGGAGAGGCGGTTTAGCGAGAGTGCGGACAGGTCTCTGGCAGATTTTTTGCGCAAGGTTAAGCAGTAAAAAGCCGGGCGGCGAGGTAAAAACAAAACGGCAACGTGTGTTGCCGTTTTTAATGTTTGCACCCTCTCCCGTGGGAGAGGGAAGGGGGGAGGGCATCAGCCCGCACAATCCCGCACTGATTAGAAGTTGTAACCTACAACCAGGTAACCACCCCAACCGGTTGAACGGACGTTTTCTTTCATCCAGTTCAGATCGGCGTCGTCGTTCCACTGTCCACCGTTGTGCCAGTAACGCGCCACAACAGAATAGTGCCAGTGATCGTAGTTCAGCGCCAGGATGTGGCTGGAGGCGATGGAGTCGTTGGTACGCTGCTTAATACCGTTCTCTGCGTAACCGCTCTTATCGCCCAGCTCTGAACCCCAGTCGAAGTTGGTGAAGCCGATGTAGCTCAGGTTACCGCCCCACAGCTGGGTGATTGGCACAAAGTATTTCACTTTGAAACGATAGCCATCCCATTCGTTCTGGTTTTCAGCACCGTAGTTCTGCCACTGATATTTCGCGTACACGTTCAGGGACAGGCTCATTGGCAGTCCGGTATCAACGTCGGTACCCAGACCCATGTACCAGGTGCTCTGACGACCGGACGCGTTGCGGCCCATATCGTAGATATAGTTGTTAGCGAAGTACCACTCTTTGAACGGACCGAAGCTCAGGTCGGTGCCGGTCAGCTTGTCGATAGAGAAGCGCGGTTCGATCTCCATGAACAGCGGAGAACCGTGGTTCCAGATACCTTTTGCCTGCGTGTTACCGCCGAAGAAGACCGGAGCATCCATATAGCCGTAGAAATCAAACCAGTCTTTCTTGGCGAATGCTTCGTATTCCAGGTAGGTATCGTTGCGGATCTGTGGTCCGAAACGGGTGTGGTAGCTGCCGACAACGTTAACGCTCTGGTGCCACCAGTCGGAGAGGTATTGTGGTTTATCGTTTTCCGCTGCGTTAACAGTGAAAGAGGAGGACAGTGCCAGCACGGCGCCAGCTGCGAGTAATGTTTTTTTCATAATCATGCCACTGATTGAAATTCCCTTCCGGGAGTGAAAAATGCGCGAATTGCGTTTCTAAATATTTCGTGTTTCTGCGGTGCCTATTATAGGAATCCCTGCTCACAAAAATATGTGTTGTTTCACATATCTCTCACACGCGTAATCGATTGCGTTCACGTTTGCGTACTTTAAACGGGCGGGATTGTAGCGGCAATCATTTATGTTGCCAATCCATACGAAATGTAAATGTTAGCGGAGTGACATTTCACTCCGCTAAAAGGAGGGTTACTGCGCGGCGGGCTGGATATCGTGAATGCGGATGAAACCTAACTGTTCCGGAGTCAGTCCGTTAAGCTGCAGCGGAATATCAACATCGCTCGGAGCCAGCACGCTGGCTGGTGCGGTGAATAGCTGACTGTTAACATTCACCTCCTGGTAATTCTCCGTGGTGCCCTGGATCTGGCCCCACTCGACGGTGCCGCTGAAGGCTGGAAGCGGATCGTTGGACTCGCCCTGAATGCGTAATGTTGCGCGAGTACCATTTGCATTCGCCGCCACATTCACCAGAGACATTTTCAGCGTGCCAATCTGACTGTTGAGCCGCGCAGGCGTATTCGCACCCGGCAGGAGATAAACCCCGCTGCTGGATTTGGCGTTCAGCGCGTTTTGCTGGGTGATCTTCACCGTTTCTTTGTTCAGTTTGTCCATCGCCGTATTGAGCGTATTCACGCTCTGTTTCATCTGACGGACTTCGGTTTGCTGTGCACAGGCGCTAAGGGTGAAGAGGCTCCCCACCAGCAAAATTTTAAGGTAACGTCTTGTCATTGCGTTTATTTCCTTGAAATAACGGATCGCCTTAATGGTAGCCAGCATCATCGTGTCAGACATAGATCCTTTGTCTCAAAAAGCTCTTCCTTTGTTGTCAGGCCAGATCAGGGTAAAATGAAAATTAGTTAACCACATAACAGGGATACCGTATGCATTGCCCATTCTGCTCCGCTGTGGATACCAAAGTCATCGACTCTCGTCTTGTGGGCGAAGGGTCATCCGTACGCCGTCGTCGGCAGTGTCTGGTGTGCAACGAGCGTTTCACGACCTTTGAGGTTGCAGAGCTGGTAATGCCGCGCGTGGTGAAAAGCAACGACGTGCGCGAGCCGTTTAACGAAGAGAAACTGCGTAGCGGGATGCTGAAGGCCCTGGAAAAACGTCCCGTCAGCGCGGATGACGTTGAGATGGCGTTAAACCACATAAAATCTTATCTTCGTGGTTTGGGTGAGCGTGAAGTGCCGAGCAAAATGATCGGCAACCTGGTGATGGAGCAGTTGAAAAAGCTCGATAAGGTCGCCTATATCCGCTTCGCCTCGGTCTACCGCAGCTTCGAAGACATCAAAGAGTTTGGCGAAGAGATCGCCCGCTTACAGGATTAAGCTCATGCAGGATGAGATTTACATGGCGAGAGCCATGAAGCTGGCGCAGCGCGGTCGTTTTACCACCCATCCCAACCCGAACGTCGGGTGCGTTATCGTTAAAGATGGCGAGATCGTGGGCGAAGGTTTCCATTACCGCGCGGGCGAGCCCCATGCTGAGGTTCATGCCCTGCGCATGGCGGGAGAAAAGGCTCGCGGGGCTACGGCCTACGTCACGCTTGAGCCGTGCAGCCATCACGGCCGTACGCCGCCGTGCTGCGAAGCGCTGATCGCGGCGGGCGTGTCGCGCGTGGTCGCTTCGATGCAGGACCCAAATCCGCAGGTGGCCGGACGCGGTCTGTACCGCCTGCAGCAGGAAGGCATTGACGTCAGCCATGGGCTGATGATGCAGGACGCGGAAGCGATCAACAAAGGCTTTCTGAAGCGCATGCGCACGGGGTTCCCGTATATTCAGCTCAAGCTGGGCGCCTCGCTGGACGGCCGTACGGCGATGGCAAACGGCGAAAGCCAGTGGGTAACCTCACCACAGGCAAGGCGCGATGTGCAACGTCTGCGCGCGCAAAGCCATGCTATCCTCACCAGCAGTGAAACCGTTCTGGCTGACGATCCGGCCATGACCGTGCGCTGGGACGAACTGAATGCCGATACCCAGGCGCTGTACCCGCAGGAGAACCTGCGCCAGCCGCTGCGTATTATCATTGATAGCCAGAACCGCGTGACGCCGGAGCACCGCATCGTCCAGCAGCCGGGTGAAACCTGGATTGCCCGCACTAAAGAAGATACGCGCGAATGGCCGGAAGGCGTGCGCAGCATTATGGTGCCGGAGCATAACGGTCATCTGGATTTGGTGGTGCTGATGATGCTGCTCGGCAAGCAGCAGGTGAACAGCATCTGGGTTGAAGCGGGGCCAACGCTCGCCGGTGCGCTCTTGCAGGCCGGGCTGGTGGATGAACTGCTTGTTTACGTTGCGCCTAAACTCTTAGGTCACGACGCGCGCGGCCTGTTTGTGCTGCCCGGCCTTGAAAAACTGGCCGACGCACCGCAACTCAAATTTAACGAGATTCGTCCGGTAGGTCCGGATGTCTGCCTCCACTTAACGACAGCGTAATTGCTCCTGAAATAGGGAAGCAGTGCGCAAAGTATTATGATAAAATCCGCCCCCCTGCGGGGCCAAATGAACCCGTAAAGGAAGAGTATGAACATTATTGAAGCTGCTGTAGCTACCCCGGACGCTCGCGTCGCCATCACCATTGCGCGTTTCAACAACTTCATCAACGACAGCCTGCTGGAAGGTGCGATTGACGCCCTGAAACGTATCGGCCAGGTTAAAGATGACAACATTACCGTTGTTTGGGTTCCAGGCGCTTACGAACTGCCACTGGCGGCGGGCGCGCTGGCGAAAACCGGTAAATACGACGCGGTGATTGCGCTGGGTACCGTTATTCGTGGCGGCACTGCGCACTTCGAATACGTTGCGGGCGGTGCAAGCAACGGTCTGGCACACGTTGCGCAGGATGCTGAAATTCCTGTCGCGTTCGGCGTGCTGACCACCGAAAGTATTGAACAAGCCATCGAACGTGCTGGCACCAAAGCCGGTAACAAAGGTGCAGAAGCTGCACTGACCGCGCTTGAAATGATCAATGTATTGAAAGCCATCAAGGCCTGATTTTTTTGTAAGGGGAATTCCGTGAAACCTGCTGCTCGTCGCCGCGCCCGTGAATGTGCCGTCCAGGCACTTTACTCCTGGCAGTTGTCCCAGAACGACATCGCTGATGTCGAATACCAGTTCCTGTCAGAACAGGACGTAAAAGACGTTGACGTTCTGTACTTCCGCGAACTGCTGTCGGGAGTGGCGACTAATAGCGCGTATCTCGATGGCCTGATGAAGCCATACCTGTCCCGTCTGCTCGAAGAGCTGGGTCAGGTGGAAAAAGCAGTGTTGCGTATCGCGCTGTTTGAGCTGTCTAAACGTGATGATGTGCCGTACAAAGTGGCCATCAACGAAGCGATCGAACTGGCGAAAACCTTCGGCGCTGAAGACAGCCACAAGTTTGTAAACGGCGTACTTGATAAAGCAGCACCTGCGATCCGTCCCCACAAAAAGTGATCCGCAAACCGGAGTCCTGCATTGCCTGACGGGCAATGCGGCTCCGGTTTTTTCTTTTATTTGCTGAGGCATAACGTATGGCATGCGGCGAATTCTCCCTGATTGCCCGTTATTTCGACCGTGTCAGAACCTCTCGTCTTGATGTTGAAACCGGCATTGGCGATGACTGTGCACTTCTCAATATTCCCGAAAAACAGACGCTGGCAATCAGCACCGACACCCTGGTGTGCGGCCGTCATTTCTTACCGGATATCGATCCTGCCGATCTGGCGTATAAAGCCCTGGCGGTTAACGTCAGCGATCTGGCGGCGATGGGGGCCGATCCCGCGTGGCTGACGCTGGCTCTGACCCTGCCAGAGGTGGATGAAGCCTGGCTGGAAGCCTTTAGCGATGCGCTGTTTGAGCAGCTTAGCTATTACGATATGCAGCTGATTGGCGGCGACACAACTGCCGGTCCGCTGTCGATGACGCTGGCGATCCATGGCTACGTGCCGCTCGGCCGCGCGCTGAAGCGCTCGGGCGCAAAACCGGGCGACTGGATCTACGTGACCGGTACGCCGGGCGACAGCGCGGCAGGGCTGGCGATTCTGCAGAACCGTTTAACGGTTGAAGATGCTGACGACGCGGCGTATCTGGTGAAACGCCATCTGCGGCCAACGCCGCGTATTTTGCACGGCCAGGCGCTGCGCGAACGGGCAAGCTCGGCTATCGATCTCTCTGACGGGCTGATCTCAGACCTCGGGCATATCCTGAAGGCCAGCGGCGTCGGCGCGCGCGTTGATCTGGATCTCTTCCCGCTATCTGAGCAACTGCTTCGCCATGTGGAACCTGAGCAGGCGCTGCGCTGGGCGCTGTCCGGTGGTGAAGACTATGAGCTGTGCTTCACGGTGCCTGAGCTCAACCGCGGAACGCTGGACGTGGCGTTAGCGCATCTCGGCGCGAAGTTTACCTGCATCGGTCAGATCATGCCGGAGAGCGAAGGGCTGAAGTTTGTGAAAGACGGTTCGCCCGTTACGATGGACTGGAAAGGGTACGATCACTTCGCGTGAGTGTGTGCTCTGTATTGCCGGGTGGCGGCTCCGCCTTACCCGGCCTACAAAAGATGGCCTACTTAAACCCCACCACCGGATGCGGCTGATACGGCGTCTCCAGCTCGGCAATCTGCTCCGGCGTCAGCGTGATATCCACCGCATTCAGCAGCTCATCCAGCTGTTCTTCCCGCGACGTTCCAATAATCGGCGCCGCGACCCCGCGCTTGCCCAGCAGCCACGCCAGCGCTACCTGTGCGCGGGTGGCACCGGTATCGTCGGCGATCCCGGCTAAACGTTCGGCAATCAGCGCATCGCTGGCTTCTGTACCGGAATAAAGGTTTTTTCCCACTTCATCCGATACGAGGCGAGCCGTGGTTTCCCCCCACGGACGGGTCAGGCGACCGCGCGCCAGCGGGCTCCACGGGATCACCGCCACGCCCTCCTGATGGCACAGCGGCAGCATCTCGCGTTCTTCTTCACGATAGATCAGATTGTAGTGATCCTGCATGGTGACAAAGCGCGCCCAGCCGTGCTGCGCCTGGAGATCCAGCGCCTGGGCAAACTGCGACGCGTGCATTGAAGACGCGCCGATGTAGCGTGCTTTACCGGCTCTGACCACGTCGTCCAGCGCTTCGAGCGTCTCCTCGACTGGCGTGTTGTAATCCCAGCGGTGAATTTGCAGCAGGTCGACGTAATCCATGTTCAGGCGTTTGAGGCTGTCATCAATGGAGCGCAGGATCTGCGCGCGAGAAAGGCCCTCAGCCAGGTCGCCCACCGGATAGTAGACCTTAGTGGCGACGACGATGTCATCACGACGGGCAAAGTCGCGCAGGGCGCGGCCGACAATCTCCTCGCTGCTGCCGTCGGAGTAGCTGTTGGCGGTGTCAAAGAAGTTAATGCCGCCCTCGATGGCGCGTTTGATAATCGGACGGCTGCTCTCTTCCGGCAGCGTCCAGGCGTGGTTTCCCCGATCGGGCTCGCCAAAGGTCATGCATCCCAGACAAAGTCGGGAAACCTTAAGGTCCGTTTTTCCTAATGTTGTGTATTGCACGGTTCCGCTCCTGCTGTTTAAACACCAGGTTTAAGCATAGCAGGAGCGGAAAAGGGGGGAGGGGTCAGTCCAGCCAGGTACGGATTTTGGCTTCGATACCGGCGGCGTCCAGGCCTATCGCCGCACGGGCTTCGTCCTGAGTACCTTGCGGAATGAAACGATCCGGCAGGCCGAGGTTCAGCACCGGCACGGCTTTACGATTTGCCATCAGCACCTCGTTCACGCCGCTGCCCGCGCCGCCCATGATGGCGTTTTCTTCCAGCGTGACCAGCACGTCGTGCGTCTCAGCCATACTCAGGATCAGAGAGTCGTCGAGCGGCTTCACAAAGCGCATGTCCACCAGAGTGGCATTCAGCGCTTCAGCCGCTTTAGCCGCCTCTGGCATCAGCGTGCCGAAGTTCAGGATCGCCACTTTCTCACCGCGACGCTTAACCACTCCTTTACCCAGAGGCAGTTTTTCCAGCGGCTGCAGCTCAACGCCCACCGCATTGCCGCGCGGGTAGCGGACGGCGCTTGGGCCATCCTGATAGTGATAGCCGGTAAACAGCATCTGACGACATTCGTTCTCGTCGCTTGGCGTCATGACAACCATATCCGGAATACAGCGCAGGAAGGAGAGATCAAACGCGCCCTGGTGCGTCTGGCCGTCGGCACCGACGATGCCCGCACGATCGATAGCAAACAGTACCGGCAGCTTCTGAATCGCCACGTCGTGGATCACCTGATCGTAGGCGCGCTGCAGGAAGGTGGAATAGATCGCGACAACGGGCTTGTAGCCACCAATGGCCAGGCCCGCTGCAAACGTCACCGCATGCTGCTCGGCAATGGCGACGTCGAAATACTGGTCAGGGTATTTTCTGGAGAACTCCACCATGCCAGAGCCTTCACGCATGGCCGGGGTGATCGCCATCAGCTTGTTGTCTTTGGCTGCGGTTTCGCACAGCCAGTCGCCGAAGATTTTTGAATAGCTCGGCATGCCGCCGCTGCTTTTTGGCAGACAGCCGCTGGACGGGTCAAATTTCGGTACCGCGTGGAAGGTGATCGGATCTTTTTCCGCCGGTTCGTAACCGCGCCCTTTTTTAGTCATAATATGCAGGAACTGCGGGCCTTTCAGGTCGCGCATGTTCTTGAGCGTGGTCACCAGGCCCAGCACGTCGTGACCGTCAACCGGGCCAATATAGTTAAAGCCCAGCTCTTCAAACAGGGTGCCCGGCACCACCATGCCTTTGATGTGTTCTTCGGTACGCTTGAGCAGCTCTTTAATCGGCGGAACGCCGGAGAAGACTTTCTTGCCGCCTTCGCGCAGCGAGGAGTAAAGCTTGCCGGAGAGCAGCTGGGCCAGATGGTTGTTCAGCGCGCCAACGTTCTCGGAGATCGACATTTCGTTATCGTTGAGGATAACCAGCATGTCCGGCTTGATGTCGCCCGCGTGGTTCATGGCTTCGAAGGCCATCCCTGCGGTGATGGCGCCGTCGCCAATCACGCAGACGGTGCGGCGCTGCTTGTTCTCTTTCTCGGCGGCAACGGCAATCCCGATGCCCGCAGAAATGGAGGTGGAGGAGTGGCCGACGCTCAGCACGTCGTACTCGCTCTCACCGCGCCACGGGAACGGGTGCAGGCCGCCTTTCTGACGAATGGTGCCAATTTTATCGCGACGTCCGGTCAGAATTTTGTGCGGATAAGCCTGGTGGCCCACGTCCCAGATGAGCTGATCGAACGGCGTGTTATAGACGTAGTGCAGCGCCACGGTCAGCTCTACCGTGCCAAGCCCGGAGGCGAAATGGCCGCTGGAGCGGCTTACGCTGTCGAGCAGGTAGCGACGCAGCTCGTCGCACAGCTTCGGCAGGCTCTCTTTCGGCAACAGACGTAACTCCTGGGTGGAGTCAACTAACGCCAGTGTCGGGTATTTGGCAATATCAAAACTCATCAAAGGCTCATCGAGATATATAGTTTATTTATCACGCTGGATTATATAGTCCGCTAGCGCTTCCAGTGCCGAGGTATCCAGCGATTGCGCGGCCAGCTCATTTAGCGACTGGCGGGCATCGTCAATCAGATCCCGGGCTTTACGTTGGGCTTGCTCAAGACCCAGCAGGGCGGGGTAGGTACTTTTGCCAAGCTGCTGGTCCGCACCCTGACGTTTACCCAATGTTGCAGTATCGCCCACCACATCCAGAATGTCATCCTGAACCTGGAATGCCAGACCGATACTTTCTGCGTATCTGTCCAGAATCGGCAGGGCTTTGCGCCCTTGTTCACCCGCGCTCAGCGCGCCCAGGCGAACGGCTGAACGAATCAACGCCCCGGTTTTATGGCGGTGAATACGCTCCAGCTGTTCCAGGTTAACCTGACGTCCTTCCGCTTCCAGATCCAGCGCCTGTCCCCCGCACATGCCGGCCACGCCGCTGGCCATTGCCAGTTCGGAGATCATCGCCAGGCGGTCGCGGTCGGCCACTTCCGTCATCGGCGCGTCGCTCAGAATCGAGAACGCCAGCGTTTGCAGGGCATCACCCGCCAGAATGGCATTCGCCTCGCCAAACTTGATATGGCAGGTGGGTTGACCCCGACGCAAATCATCGTCGTCCATGGCCGGGAGATCGTCGTGGATCAGCGAGTAGGCGTGGATGCACTCCACGGCGGCTGCCGGGGCGTCCAGCGTGTTATCGCTGATGCCAAACATATTGCCTGTGGCGTACACCAGGAACGGGCGCAGGCGCTTTCCACCCAAGAGTGCGCCATAGTGCATGGCTTCAACCAGAGGAGTGTTCTGAAAAGGCTGTGGCGCAATAAAACGGCGCAGGGCGTCGTTGGCGCGTTCGACACGCGCCTGAAGCTCGTTGGCAAAATCCATTTACTCGGCGTCCGGTGTGAAAGGCGTGGTTTTCGCGTCTTCGCTGTCGGAAAGCAGGATCTGCACGCGCTGCTCGGCCTGCTGCAGTTTGACCTGCCCCTGGCGCGCCAGCTGCACGCCACGCTCGAATTCGTTGAGCGCCTCTTCCAGCGGGAGATCGCCGCTCTCAAGACGGGTAACGATTTGCTCCAGTTCACTCAGCGCAGTTTCGAAACTGGCCGGTGCGTCGTTCTTCTTCGGCATAGTGAATTGACTCTTATATTCTCAGCCCCGACATGGTAACGGACTCAGGGCAATTATCAAATAACGCGCAATGTGCACAGGAGCGGCGCGATGGTGGTATACTTGCGCGCCTGGATGCAGCCACGGGTGTGGGCTGCTGTACTCTTTTCCATTACAAGCCTTAATACGCTTGCCTAAGAAACATTGCCGCCATGAAGTTTATCATTAAATTGTTCCCTGAAATCACCATCAAAAGCCAATCTGTGCGTTTGCGCTTTATTAAAATTCTCACCGGGAACATTCGTAACGTATTAAAGCACTACGACGAAACTCTCGCCGTGGTGCGCCACTGGGACCACGTTGAAGTGCGCGCCAAAGACGAAAACAAACGTCAGGATATTCGCGACGCGCTGACCCGTATTCCGGGGATCCACCATATCCTGGAAGTGGAAGATGTTCCGTTCAGCGATATGCACGACATCTTCGAGAAAGCGCTGGTGCAGTACCGCGACCAGATCGAAGGCAAAACCTTCTGCGTGCGCGTGAAGCGTCGCGGCAAGCACGAATTCAGCTCCATTGAAGTGGAACGTTACGTCGGCGGCGGTTTGAACCAGCACGTTGAAACGGCGCGCGTTCGTCTGACCAACCCGGACGTGACCGTGAACCTGGAGATCGAAAACGATCGCCTGCTGCTGGTGAAAGGGCGCTATGAAGGTATCGGCGGCTTCCCGATCGGCACCCAGGAAGACGTCCTGTCCCTCATCTCCGGCGGCTTCGACTCCGGCGTTTCCAGCTATATGCTGATGCGTCGCGGCTGCCGTGTGCACTACTGCTTCTTCAACCTGGGCGGCGCGGCGCACGAGATCGGCGTTCGTCAGGTGGCGCATTACCTGTGGAACCGCTTCGGCAGCTCTCACCGCGTGCGTTTCGTGGCGATCAACTTCGAACCTGTGGTCGGCGAAATCCTCGAAAAAGTGGACGACGGCCAGATGGGCGTGGTGCTGAAGCGCATGATGGTGCGTGCGGCGTCCAAAGTGGCCGAGCGCTATGGCGTGCAGGCGCTGGTCACCGGTGAAGCGCTGGGGCAGGTTTCCAGCCAGACGCTGACCAACCTGCGTTTGATCGACAACGTGTCTGATACGCTGATCCTGCGTCCGCTGATCTCCCACGATAAAGAACACATCATCGATCTGGCGCGCGAAATCGGCACCGAAGATTTTGCCCGCACCATGCCGGAATACTGCGGCGTGATCTCAAAAAGCCCAACGGTGAAGGCGGTGAAGGCGAAAATCGAAGCGGAAGAAGAGAACTTCGATTTCAGCATTCTGGAAAAAGTGGTGGAGGAAGCCTCCAACATCGACATCCGCGAGATTGCCCAGCAGACCGAGCAGGAAGTCGTTGAAGTTGAAACCGTAAGCGGTTTCGGCGCTAACGATGCGATTCTGGATATTCGCTCCATTGACGAGCAGGATGACAAGCCGCTGCAGGTTGAAGGCGTCGAAGTGGTTTCTCTGCCGTTCTATAAGCTGAGCACCAAGTTTGGCGATCTCGACCAGAGCAAAACCTATCTGCTGTGGTGCGAGCGCGGGGTGATGAGTCGCCTGCAGGCGCTGTACCTGCGCGAGCAGGGCTTTGCGAACGTGAAGGTGTATCGCCCGTAGTTTTTTGCCGGGGAGTGCGGCCTGATGCCCTCACCCCGTTCCTCTCCCAAAGGGAGAGGGAGAACACCTATTCGTAATAATTATAAATCCCCGCCGGCATCACCAGCGATGACGCTACTTCGTACGCCTTCTCGCGCCCGACCAGCAGGTCAATAATCTTTAAGCCAAAATCAATCGCGGTACCTGGCCCCTGGCTGGTCAGCAGGTTGACGCGCGGATCCCAGACGACGCGTTTATCCACCCAGTGCTCTTCCGGGATCGTATCCTTAAGCCCCGGGAAACCGGTCATGTTGCCGATGGGGAAGATATCGTGCGGAATCAGAACCGTTCCGGCGGCGGCACAGATTGCCGCGACGATGCGGCCGGATAAATGAAACTGACGCACGGTCTCGACCAGCAGCGGGCTGTCGCGAAAACATTCCGCGCCTTTTAAGCCGCCGGGCAGCACGATGATGTCGTAATCGCCGTCAGCCACCTGAACGAGGGGGGCATCCGCGAGGATTTTCACCCCGCGCGAGCAGGTGATTGCCAGATTGCCGTCGCTGGCGACGCTGGCGGTGGTAACCTGAATGCCGCCGCGCACCATCAAATCAATGGTGGTGACCGCTTCCATCTCTTCGCTACCAGGGGCGAGGCAGATCAGGGCTGACGCGCTCATATTCACTCTCCTTACGTTTAACCAGGTCATACAGACGGGCGTTTTCCGGCACGGCTATACCGTGCGCGCGGGCGCGTTTTAGCAAATAGCCGGTGATGTAGTCGATCTCCGTGTGGCGTAATGCCCGAACATCCTGCAGCATCGAGGAGATGTTTTCTGCCGTGCTTTCAATGACCTGCTCGACATAACAGCGTAAATCGTCGGCCGAGGTATGCAGGCCTTCCCGCTCAACGACCGCCGCGACTTCCGCACACAGTATGGCAACGTCCTGCGGATGATTTTTCAGCTCCCCGTTCGGGCAGTTCCACAGCGCCGTCAGCGGGTTGATCACGCAGTTTACCGCCAGCTTGCGCCACAGCTGAGGGCGGATGTTGTTGTGCCAGGCCACGTCCGGCAGCACCTTCTGCAGCACATCGGCAAGATAGCTGTAATCACCATCCTGCGTTCTGGCGGGACCGATATGCGTCACTCCGCTGGCGACATGCACGATGATGTTGCCGTCGCGACGCGCAGCGTGCGTGGTCGTCGCCATCAGCAGGGGCTGCTGGACGTTTTTCAGCTCATCAAGCGTCCCCATGCCGTTATGCAGCAGCAGTATGGGGGAAGTGGGGGGGAGCTGCGCGGCCAGTGTCTTTACCGCGTCTGAGACCTGCCAGGCTTTGAGCGTCACCAGTAAAAGGTCGCTTTGCGCCAGGAAATCAGGATCGTTCGCGGTGAGGGATTCGTTAAAGATGCTTCCGTCTTCACCAATCAGGTTTACACTGCAATAGGGCTGGGGCACGCGCAGCCAGCCCTGAACCTCATGTCCGTGCTTGCACAGCGCGGTCAGCCACAGCTGACCAAGCGCTCCGCATCCGAGCACCGTAATTTTCATTGTTCCTCCTCACCTGCAACTGCGCCAGGTGTTACAGCTTAATTATACAGCTAAGCTTCTGTTGAGTTATGCCTCGTAGCGGGTATTATGCAACGCAACAAAAGTGAAGGGAGAAGAAAAGATGCCATCTTTCGATATTGTTTCCGAAGTTGATATCCAGGAAGTTCGCAACGGCGTTGAGAACGCAACCCGCGAAGTTGAGTCACGTTTCGATTTTCGCGGCGTTGAGGCGTCGTTTGAGCTGAACGACGCAAATAAGACCATTAAGGTGCTGAGCGAGTCTGATTTCCAGGTAAATCAGCTGCTCGACATTCTGCGCGCCAAGCTGTTAAAGCGCGGTATCGAAGGGACGTCTCTGGACGTGCCGGAAGAGTTTGTGCACAGCGGTAAAAACTGGTTTGTTGAAGCCAAGCTGAAGCAGGGCATCGAGAGCGCGGTGCAGAAGAAGATCGTTAAGCTCATTAAAGACAGCAAGCTGAAGGTGCAGGCGCAGATCCAGGGCGAAGAAATTCGCGTGACCGGTAAGTCCCGCGATGACCTCCAGTCCGTAATGGCGCTGGTGCGCGGCGGCGATCTGGGGCAACCGTTCCAGTTTAAAAACTTCCGCGATTAATATAAAAAGCCCGGTTTAACCGGGCTTTTTTTTCACGCTTTGAGCGCCTGCTCGACCTCGAAGCGGTTGGTCATTTTACTGTCTATTTTGACGTAAGCGCTGCGCTCTTCCGGAACGATGAGCACCTCTGTCACACCCTCTTTGGCTTCCAGACGCTGTTTCAGCGTATCGCTAATCTCAACATCATCCGGGATTTCTACCCGCAGGCTGCTCACGTAGCGCGGCTCTTTCATGGTACTGGCGACCAGCAGCCAGACTGTCGCCAATAGCGCACCGGCGAGGAACACGGTTTGTGAATCAAACAGGCCGTCCACCCAGCCGCCGAGCGAGCCGCCGATCGCCACGCCGAGAAACTGGCTGGTGGAGTAGATGCCCATTGCCGTACCTTTGTAACCTGCGGGGGACTCTTTGCTGATCAGCGACGGGAGCAGCGCTTCCATCAGGTTAAAGGCCAGGAAGAACAGCTGTACGCCGGCAATCAGCTCCCAGAAGTGCGGGCCGGCACCCCAGAGCACAATTTCGGCAATCAGCAGGACCGCCACGCAGCCCACGAAGACGCGCTTCATTTTGCGCTTCACTTCGGCGTAGATGATGAACGGCACGACGGAGACAAACGAAATCAGCATCGTGACCAGATAGATTTTCCAGTGCTCAGCCGCCGGGAAACCCGCTGCGGCCAGCTGGCCGGGCAGGGCGACAAAGGTGGACATCAGAAGGATGTGCAGGCACATAATGCCAAAATTCAGCTTAAGCAGGCGCGGCTCGACAATCACTTTGCTGAAGCAGCCTTTTACCATCCCCGATTCACGGTTCAGAACGTGGTTTTTGCTGTCCGGCACGACCCACAGGGTTAAGGCAATACCGATGGTTGCCAGCACGGCAATCATCCAGAACAGGGCGTGCAGACCCAGCGTGTGCGTAATGATGGGGCCCAGCACCATCGCAATCGCAAAGGTCACGCCAAAGCTCACGCCGATGAACGCCATCGCTTTGGTGCGGTTCTGCTCGCGGGTTAAGTCGGACAGCAGCGCCATCACCGCGGCGGCAATCGCGCCGGAGCCCTGCAGGGCACGGCCGAGAATAATCCCCCAGATGGAGTGGGAGAGGGCGGCAATCACGCTTCCGAGCACAAAGACCAGCAGCCCGCCGACGATCAGCGGCTTTCGGCCCACCCGGTCAGAGAGCAGGCCAAAGGGGATCTGGAAAACCGCCTGCGCCAGACCGTAGATGCCGATTGCGAGGCCAATGAGCGCCTCGCTGGCCCCCTGCAGCGCCATACCGTACGTGGTCAGAACAGGCAGGACCATAAACATGCCAAGCATCCGTAGCGAGAAGACAGTCCCTAAGCCCCAGGTCGCGCGAAGCTCGCCTGGCGTCATTTTATAATCGTTCATTACCACCTCAGTTCAAAAGCAGGCCATAGTGTAGTGCGGGGAAGGGGCGGGGTAAATAAAGGGTTATTTAACAAATATTACATGCGTTATTAGTAGATTCAGTGAATAAAAAAGGGTGCCGAAGCACCCTTTTATTGACCTGTTTTGGCTTACCAGACGTAAGTCAGCAGGTTGTGTGAATCTGGCACCATGAAGTCTACGGACATCATCACGGACAGCGAGGTGATGGCCACAATCGAGAACACAAACAGTTTGCGCGCCCAGACCTTGTCATCTTCCACTTTGTAACCGCGCAGCGCCATACCGAGCCACCAGACGCTCACCGCAGCCGCTACCGCCAGATATTTATACCCAGCGTAACCACCCAGAGAGAGCATCAGCGTTGCCACGGCAAAGGCGATGATGTACAGCGTGATGTGGTTCTTGGCAACAGAAATGCCTTTCACGACCGGCAGAACCGGGATGTTCGCTGCCTGATAATCCTTAAAGCGGAAAATCGCGATGGCATAGGAGTGCGGCATCTGCCACAGGCTAAAGATAGCCAGCAGGATCAGCGCACCGCTGTCGAACTCGTTCGTGACCGCGCAGTAGCCAATCACCGGCGGCGCAGCGCCGGAGAGAGAACCAATCAGCGTGCCGTAGACGGAGTGGCGTTTCATATACAGGCTATAGACGCCCACATACACCACGAACCCCATCACCCCCAGCCAGCAGGCCAGCGGGTTAGCACCAAACCACAGCAGCATAAAGCCAGCAATACCCAGCAAGGTGGCGTACACCAGCGAGACGGAAGGGGCGATCAGGCCTTTCACCAGCACCCGATTTTTGGTCCTTTCCATCTTCTTGTCGATATCCATGTCGATGTAGTTGTTAAATACACAACCGGACGCAACAACCAATGACACACCGACCAGCGTGTAAATAAAGAGGGTGTAATCAATGCTGCCCTTAGAGGCCAGCAGGAACCCTCCGATCACGGAGATCAGGTTGCCAAAGATGATGCCTGGTTTCGTTACTTGCAGGTATTGCTTAAACATACTCGCCGCTCTTAGTGAACCATCATGTTGTAGTTGAGGTTCCACATAATCCAGATGGAACCGACTACCAGGATAGCGATGATAATCACGGTAAAGATAAAGGCGGTCATATTCCAGCCTTCATCGGACTTGGTGTTCATGTGCAGGAAGCAAACCAGATGCACCAGAATCTGAATCACCGCGGTCACCAGGATTGCACCCAGGATAACCGGCTTAGACGCAGAACCGCTCATCACCATCCAGAACGGGATCACCGTCAGGATGATCGACAGGATGAAACCTGTCATGTAGGTTTTTACGCTGCCGTGGGAAGCGCCATGATCGTTTGAATGACTCATTACATCGCCCCCATCAGATAAACAACAGAGAACACACAGATCCACACCACGTCCAGGAAGTGCCAGAACAGGCTCAGGCACATGATACGGGTACGGTTAGTGCTGGTCAGGCCGCGACGGGATACCTGGAACATCAGTACCGCCATCCAGATCAGACCAGAGGTCACGTGCAGACCGTGAGTGCCGACCAGCGCGAAGAACGCGGACAGGAAGCCACTGCGATCCGGGCCGAAGCCTTCCATGATCAGGTGATGGAATTCATAGATTTCCATCCCGATAAATCCAGCACCAAACAGCCAGGTCAACGCCAGCCAGGAGACAACCTGGCTCTTGTTGTTTTTGTACATGGCGATAGCCGCCATGCCGTAGGTGATGGAGCTGAATAACAGCAGTGCGGTTTCAACCAGAACGAACGGCAGTTCAAAGATGTCCTTGCCGGTCGGGCCGCCCGCCGTGCCGTTCACCAGAACGGCGTAGGTCGCGAACAGACAGCAGAACAGAATGCAGTCGCTCATCAGGTAGATCCAGAAACCGAAGACTTTAGTCGGTCCTGTATCGTGGTGCGCATGCTCATGCGCGTGGGCAGTTGAGTGCGCCAGAGTATCAGTTGCCATTTTTCAGCCCCGCTTTAGAAATCTCGTCGAAATGCTGATTTTCCAGCTTCTCAACTTCACGGACTGGTACGAAGTAGTCCACGTCCTCGTCAAAGCTCTTCACAATCCAGCTGATTACGATGCCGGCGAAGCCAACAATCGCCATCCACCAGATGTGCCAGATCATTGCGAAACCAAATACCGTTGCGAAGGCGGCAATCACAATGCCCGCACCGCTGTTTTTCGGCATGTGGATCTCTTCGTAATGAGCAGGTTGCTTGTACGCTTCACCTTTTTCTTTCATTTCCCAGAATGCGTCGCGTTCATGAACCTGCGGCACGATGGCAAAGTTATAGAAAGGCGGTGGAGAAGAGGTTGCCCACTCCAGCGTACGGCCACCCCATGGGTCACCGGTCAGGTCACGGTTCTGGTCGCGGTCGCGAATAGACACGTAGAACTGAATCAGCTGAGACGCGATACCACAGGCAATCAGCACCGCACCGCCCGCTGCAACCATCAGCATTGGGTGGAACTGCGGATCGATCTGCTGGCTCAGACGACGGGTCATACCCATGAAGCCCAGCACGTACAGCGGCATAAATGCTACGAAGAAGCCGATGATCCAGAACCAGAATGCGCGCTTACCCCATTTTTCGTTCAGCGTGAAGCCGAACGCTTTTGGCCACCAGTAGGTTACGCCAGCGAAGCAGCCGAAGACCACGCCACCAATGATAACGTTATGGAAGTGCGCAATCAGGAACAGGCTGTTGTGCAGAACGAAGTCAGCACCTGGTACCGCCAGCAGTACGCCGGTCATCCCACCTACGGAGAAGGTCACGATGAAGCCGATGGTCCACAGCATCGCTGAGTGGAACACGATACGGCCCTGGTACATGGTGAACAGCCAGTTGAAGATCTTCACCCCGGTAGGGATGGCGATAATCATGGTGGTAATACCGAAGAAGGCGTTTACGTTCGCGCCCGCACCCATGGTGAAGAAGTGGTGCAGCCAAACGATGAACGACAGGACGGTAATACACACGGTTGCCCACACCAGAGAGGTGTAACCAAACAGACGTTTACGCGAGAAGGTTGCCGCGATTTCGGAGAACACACCGAACACAGGCAGAACCAGAATGTACACTTCCGGGTGACCCCAGGCCCAAATCAGGTTGATGTACATCATCATGTTGCCACCCATATCATTCGTGAAGAAATGGGTGCCCAGGTAACGGTCCAGGGTCAGCAGCGCGATGGTGACGGTCAGAATTGGGAAGGAGGCAATAATCAGGATGTTGGCGCACAGAGATGCCCAGGTAAATACCGGCATCTTGAACATGGTCATGCCTGGGGCACGCATCTTGATAATGGTCACGAAGAAGTTAATACCGGTCAGGGTAGTACCGACACCGGAGAGCTGAAGCGCCCAAATCCAGTAGTCGACGCCCACGCCCGGACTGTACTCAATTCCTGACAGCGGCGGGTAGGCCAGCCAGCCGGTCTGCGCGAATTCGCCCACACCCAGTGACAGGTTAACCAGGATAACGC